>JAHDFH010000121.1 GCA_020628305.1 Acidimicrobiales bacterium
CCGAACCATCACCCTACTCGCCATCACCCACACCATCTTCTGAAAGGACAAGACTTATGTTGCTCAACATCAACCAAGCAGCCCAACGGCTAGGTGTAACACCACGATTCATGCGACGCCTCGTCGCTCAACGCCGAATCACCTACCACAAAATCGGGAAATACGTACGCTTCCACCCAGACGACATCAACGACTGGATTGCAGAGAACCGCATCGAAGCCACAAATATTTGAGCGAACGATTAAAGGTTACAATGGTTGTAGAATTTCTCCTACTAATGTAAGATGTCAAGAATGGATGGAAAAGCGATAAAAATCAGCCGGACACTTGTGGACCCTATCGCAAATGTGCTGCTTGATAGCGCTTCTGATACAGCTGCCTACAGCGTCCAATTCAACGCTCAACATCAAATGCCGCCGAACTTGATGGCCAAAGTCCAGCACACCCGTTCAGTTATCCAAGCGAAAACAACGTTCGAGTTGGATGACTTCGATCTCGGTTCCAGCTACGTGGAGTTCGGACGTGTCGAGTTCATTCACAAACAGTCCGGGCTGCGTTTACGGTTACGTTCGTCATCCACACTACATATCGACTGCCAGATGACCCTCTTCGACCAATCAAAATACCTGTTACCTGACTACGATTTCTCCATCCTGTTTTTCAAGATGAACAAAGACGGCTTGAAATTATCTCACGCTCCCGCCCAACGCCTTTCAGGCAAAAAGAAACGATACAACATTCTCGGCGAACCAACTTCTCTAGGTTCATGGTCTCATGAGTCTGGAAGCAACTTTGACCAAGGCGATTCCGACTACTTTGACGAGCTAGGCAAAGAGGAAGACGCTACAGGTTCGGGTGATGAATAGATTAAAAGCTTTTAGAGCGATAGAACGACTCAACCAAGAAGAGGCAGGATCACTTCTCGGCGTATCAGCTCAACTAATCTCAGCAGTAGAAAGCGGCCGCCGCCGCCTCACTTTCCCGCTTGAACCAACCGGCTACAGCGACAACAGATTCGAACTACCGTCGATGTCCGAACCACTACACCGCCAGCGAGCCGCAACAAAAGCGACGAACACCAAACGAGCAAAAGAACTACTTCGACTCGCCGGTGAAGCCCACAGAGAACTCGTAGACCGCACACCACGAGCGCCAACAGTTCAAGTAGAAGCCCTACCGAACACCCCCCAAACATTCGACGAGATCGAAGAAATCGCCGGAGAAGTACGCTGCATCCTAAGACACGAAGAAACCGGACCCATAAAAAATCTGACGTCAGCCATCGAACGCGCCGGAGTGTGCATCATCCCGATCGTCGGACTGGAAGGCATCGACGGGATATCCTCATGGGTCGAAGACGTTCCAGTAATCGGGATATCGCCGACTGTTCCTGGAGACCGGTTCCGATTCACGTTAGCTCACGAATTCGGTCACCTTTTTTTCCACAAGAAAAAGTCGAGTATCACCGAAGACCAAGCGAACCGATTCGCTGGGGCACTGCTCATGCCTGAGACAGACATGGAATGCCTCATGCCCAAAACACCGACCCTGCGGCATTTCATATCACTCAAAACCGATTGGGGCCTCTCAGTCGGAGCGTCGGTATACCGGGCGCACGAACTCGGATACCTCGACGACGCCAGGTATCGGTCTATCCAAATACAAATGTCGAAATGGCGCAAAACCGAACCGGGCTACTTTAAACCCCAGCACGGCACGCTTCTCACCAAACTCGTGGAAACCAACGGCGGCACCCAACACGTAGCCCGAAACCTCGGACTCAACGAGTATCACATCGCCGAGTTGACCAACTGGAACCACCTTCGACAAATCAGCCCACCTACCGCTCGCAGGCTACACGCTTTGACATAAGATTTAGTTGTTGAACAGCTCACGTTGTCTAGAGCCCTTCATCCGGTACGGGTTGATCGTCGTCGGCGTAGCCGCTTGCTTGCCGTCAAGAAGTTCACCCACGGTGATTATCTGCACTCTGGGGTAGGTGTTGCCATGCTGCTCGTAAGTTCCTGCGCCTGCGGCTGCCTTGACCATCCCAGCCGTTGGTTGCGTCAAAGTGACCATGATCGCCAGTTCAGCACCTTGCGCCTGGAGCGTTCCGATCAGATCTCGAACCATCCCGGGATTTAGGTTCTTTCCACCTTTGACCGAGATAACAATTCTCCCGTGACCAATCTCGGTCTTAGCAACAAACCTCGCTACACCATCGACGCCACGGTCACCTCGTTGTTTATCGTTCGGTTGACCCCGCAGAAGAGTAACGGCCCAACGTTCAAATTCGAACGGATTTCGTTCAAACAACGCTTGAGCGCCTGGAGACCCTTTAGGTATGCCACAGATTTCGTAGGGCTTAGTTTCAGCGCCAAGCCTGTCTGTTATTCGTTCTTGAATGAGATTGATAGCCAAGTAAGTGATATCGATCCCGATCCACCGGCGACCAAGTTTTTCAGCAGCTTCAATAGTCGTCCCGCACCCACAAAACGGATCGAGAACAACGTCACCAGCTCTTGAACTTGATTCCACGATGCGTTCCAGAAGCGCAACAGGTTTTTGTGTCGGGTATCCAAGACGTTCACTCGCGTTGTTGCCCATCGTCAGATACCACCAATCAAGCGCTTTCTTCGTTTTACCCTCTCTACCGTTGGCTGTAGCAGGAATCTGAGGAGCATCGAAATAGTGCTTGCCGGGCACTTTCGAGTACCAAAAAATATCGTCGTGTTTCTTAGGCCAATACCGCTTCGAGCTACCGCCGAGGGCGTAAAGCCAGACAACGTTGTTTAAAAAGTTTTCCACACCAAAGACGGAGTCCATAATGATTTTCAGATAGTGGCTAGCAGTCTGATCGCAGTGGACGTAGATCGAACCGGTTGGTTTAAGGACGCGATGTAGCTCAACAAACCGGGCGGTCATCATAACCAGGTACGCCAACATATTGTTGTCTCCCAGGATATGCCGTAGAGCGGTTATAGTCTCGACGACTTTGAGAGGAGCACCACCCTGGACAATCTCGTCGTAGGTTTGTTCCGCTTCGATACCCCAAAGCCACGAATCATCAAACGCCCTGATTTGGGCCTGATCGCTATCGCCGTCAATGGTCGAGAACAAAATGTTGTAGCTTCGGTCGGAGTTAAACGGCGGGTCGAGATAGATCAAGTCAACTGACTCGTCCGGTATGTGATTTCGAAGAACATCAAGGTTATCGCCAAACCACAATTGGTTTAGCTGGTCCACAGGAGTTGAAACGCTCATATTGTCTTATCGGAAACAGCCAGGCCATCATGAGCATCCAGAAACCTTCCGCCAACCAGATGAATATCATCTTGCAGTTATATCACTTATGAGTTATAGTTGTTGTGTGGGTCTTCGTGTTTTGTTCCATCCAACGTTTGATAACCAGATCGAAGCGCTACATAAGGGCGCTTCTTCTAGCGATGAGATGTTGGGTTGGTACGAGGAAATCATGAGCCTTGTCGGAGCGTTAAACAAATACGGGAGAGTGA
>JAHDFH010000122.1 GCA_020628305.1 Acidimicrobiales bacterium
GCATATCCGCCGAGACTCTGCTACATCAAACATTTGCACTGCCCAGGTCTTACTGGCGGTGATGGCTTCAATGTATGCGGTCTATCACGGACCTGATGGTCTCAAAGACATAGCCACAGGTGTGCACGCCAAAGCTGTTCAGTTTTCAGAAGCTGCTAGACAAGCAGGCTATGAGCTTGAGACTGAACAGTTCTTCGACACTGTGGTGTTGAACGCCGGGCCACAGCTA
The DNA here is from genome assembly GCA_020628305.1 of Acidimicrobiales bacterium. Taxonomy (GTDB): domain Bacteria; phylum Actinomycetota; class Acidimicrobiia; order Acidimicrobiales; family SZUA-35; genus JAHDDW01. The sequence continues at coordinate 230 of JAHDFH010000122.1, forward strand.
TCAGAGCTAGTCGCAATAGCGGAGGCTGCGGGCTTCAATTTGAGAGCTTTCTCTGATGGAGCTGTAGGCGCTGCCTTTGATGAAACTGTTACCGAAGCTGAGATTCAAGCATTAGTTAAGGCTCTGTTTGGGGCCGATTTGAAAAGCCGGATAGGACCGTCCCTATCGGAGTTGACGCGGCAGTCAAGTTTCTTGACTCACGAAACGTTTAACAGCTATCACTCTGAGACCGAGATGGTTCGCTATACAACAAAGCTTCGCAATAAAGATCTATCGCTTGTGCATTCAATGATTCCCTTGGGATCTTGCACCATGAAACTCAACGCAACAGCTGAAATGATTCCTATAACTTGGCCAGGCTTTGCAAACATTCACCCCTTTGCACCACTAGACCAGCAGGCGGGTTATGCAGAGCTGACGTCCAATCTGGAAGCTTGGCTTGCAGACATTACCGGCTTTGCGGCGACTTCATTGCAACCGAACGCAGGGTCGCAGGGCGAGTTCGCTGGTCTGCTTGCAATAAGGTCATTTCATGAAGCCAACGGTGAAGGTAGCCGAAACGTTTGCCTGATTCCGCAATCTGCACACGGCACCAACCCAGCCTCAGCGGTCATGGCTGGAATGCAGGTAGTGCCAGTTGAAACAGACGAAGAAGGCAATATCGACGTAGGTGATTTACAAGCCAAGGCCGAACAGTACAGCGAAACGCTTGCGGCGTTTATGGTCACTTACCCGTCGACTCACGGTGTGTTTGAAGAGTCAATTCGTGAGGTTTGTGAGATAATTCACAGCAACGGCGGGCAGGTCTATTTGGATGGCGCAAATATGAACGCTCAAGTTGCACTAAGTCGACCAGGTGATTTCGGAGCTGACGTTTGTCACCTCAACCTGCATAAGACTTTCTGTATACCTCACGGCGGAGGTGGTCCAGGAGTTGGACCTATTTGTGTAGCGCAACATTTGAAAGATCATTTACCAGCTGGGCATGGTAATAGAGAAGGCTACAAAGTCAGTGCAGCACCATGGGGGAGTGCAGCGATACTGCCAATTAGCTATGCCTATATCGCCATGATGGGGGCTGATGGCCTTGCAGAAGCAAGCAAGCTAGCGATCCTAAACGCAAACTACATGGCAGTCAGACTTGACGATCATTTCCCTGTGCTTTACAAAGGCGCAGACGGGAGGGTGGCTCATGAATGTATCATTGACGTAAGGCCTTTTAAGGATGTAGCGACTGCTGAAGACATTGCGAAGCGGCTCATCGACTATGGCTTTCATGCCCCAACAATGTCTTGGCCGGTTGCAGGCACGTTGATGATTGAACCTACGGAAAGCGAATCGCTTGAAGAGATCGACCGGTTCTGTGACGCTCTTATTGCAATCAGAGCTGAGATAGACCAGGTCATTTCGGGGGACGCCGACAAAGGCGACAATGTGTTAGTCAATGCCCCACACACAGCGGTTGAAGTTTCAGCAGACGTTTGGAATCATCCCTATAGCCGAACTGAAGCAGCGTATCCAGCGGCGTGGAGCACAAGTAACAAGTTCTGGCCAAGTGTTGCCAGAGTTGACAACGGCTACGGCGATAGAAACTTGCAGTGTTCTTGCCCTCCTGTCAGCAGTTACGGTAGTTTCGAAACAGATGAAAGTGAAGGTACAACATGAAACATCCAGATGGTCTCCTATACACCAAAGACCACGAGTGGGTCAGTATTCAAGATGGTGTAGCGACCATTGGTATTACCGATTTTGCTCAGGACGCACTTGGTGATGTGGTTTATGTTGATTTGCCAGAGGTTGGTGCAGAAGTCAAAGCAGACGAAACAATCTCAGAAGTTGAATCAACAAAGTCTGTTTCTGACATTATGTCGCCAGTTGATGGAACGATTAAAGAAGTGAACGAAGCACTAGATGTAGACGCCTCGGTGCTTAACTCTGATCCTTACGAACAAGGGTGGATCTGCAAGATTGAGACTTCTTCAACTGGCGAAGGCCTGATGGATGTTGTTGCATATAGGGCGTTTATTGAAGAGTAGTAGCTTTAGTGGCCGTTCGCCCCAAGGAGGGCACTAGACGAAAATAGCTATCGGCGCTAGAATAAATCAACGAAAGGCGACTACTTTGGCCGGTTTATTTTCACCAACAGCTCCTAGGCAGGGTCAACTCGAGGTTCTGGAGGTTCTTGATTCAGCCGACTATCACGGTTTCGATGATCTGCCTTTCAATCAGATCTCGATTCGGTTAGGAAGACCCAGGTATCTGCACCCTGCCCTTCAGTCTTTGGTTACAGCCGGATACGTCGAGAGACGGCAACAATCGATCGTCAATGCAAGAGCTCAGTACACGTACCTTTTGACAGACAAAGGCCGTCGTTACCTAGATGGGCTTAGAGAAAGGCCAGGCCCACAACAACAAGCAACTTCTCGTACAACGGGATTAGCTCATAACAAGGTAAGGGTGGTTTAGGTGTCTGTTGTGTACACACGAAATGTTGTGGATCTTGCTGGTGTAGTGGTAGGTGAGGTTGATCTTAAGTCTGTTCCTTCCCCTGATCTGGGTTTGACGGAGCTTTGGGTAACACTATTTCCGCAGGAAGTTGATGCCCGAGTTGACAAGGTTTTCAATGGAAGAGACATTGAAGATTGCCTGCAGCAACTTTGGAAGTTCGCAGAGACGCATGACGTGATAATCGCTATCAATCGTTTTCGAGAGAATGCTGTGGCAACCGGTGAGTCTCGCAGCCTGTCAAACGGTCTTCATTGCTATTTGATAGATGGTGTTAAGCCAGCTGGTACACACTCCGTTGTAGAGGCGTTTGGGCGAGCTCCAGCTCGACTAGTTGTGGTACGTTCAGCTAACGAGAGATATGTCGCAGCTGCGAGCTTTCTAGGGTCGTTTCCGTTTCCTGGTAGGTCGAGAGTGCCTGCCAGATTAGTCCGGGTGGCAGCTTCAAGACTTCAGCCGCCCGCATCTCGTCGGCTTAGCCGCTAATCAAGCCGTCAACATACTTCGAGGCCATACGGCGCTGGATCATAACCCTAAGCGGTCCAAGGAATTTGACCGCAAGAATGGCTGGTGAAGAGTCTGCGCTAACTCTGGCCACAGTCTTGCCATTTACTTTGACTACTTCAAAGGTTTCGTTTCC
>JAHDFH010000039.1 GCA_020628305.1 Acidimicrobiales bacterium
CTGAACGAAGCTCTTCAGATGAACGCTTTCGTCGTTGTGGTAACGGGGCTAGCTTTTGTTTCATCACCCCTGTGGGTGCAACAAGTCAAACTCAAACCAGAAGGTTTACTAAGTTGGGACATCCCTGTCCGTTCATGGATACCCATGGTTTCTGTGTTTGCTTTGGGTTGGCTATGGAATGTTATGCGCTGGCTGTAACAGTAGTACTTGCTATCAACTCAGGTTAGGTCTAGCGTTGGCAAACTTGTAGCCAACTCCCCGTTCTGTCACAACATACTTTGGGCGGCTCGGATCGGGCTCTATCTTTTTCCTGATTCGCTTTATATGTACATCTAATGTTTTATTGTCACCGACAAAGTTGACATCCCAAACTTCTTCAAGAAGCCTTTCACGAGTAACCACAAGGCCAATGTTGATCAACAACAGCTCAAGAACTTGAAACTCTTTCTTGGCGAGATCCACAGGCACGCCATTCACCAACACCTCGTGCCGCTCTGAGTAAAGCCGCACGTAACCATCGGCTGACCGTAACTCGTCATCTGGTAAATCCGGAGTGTGATGTTGACTGTAGCCACGAAGGTTTGCTCGTATTCTGGCAACCAACTCACTAATGCGATAGAGCTTCGGGACGTAATCGTCTGCCCCTACTTCTAATCCAACAACGGTATCCTCTGCACAGGCTTGTGCTTCTGAATCTTTGATCTGTCTTGACGCATCTGAGATGTCAGTCTCCCCTTCACAGAACTTCTGAAATCCATCTCCAGTGCCGAGCCCCCCAACATTGATTTCCACCCCCGAACATTCCTCAGCGTAAAGATCCGCTGCTTTCGTCGTAATCGGTTCAACAGTTGATGAGCCGTTAACTTCTACAACTCCTTCGCACCCATCACTGTTACCTGCAGCCACTTCGGTTGCTGTGTCGCTGCCTGACGTTCCATCACTCCCTGATGAGTCCGATGTGCAGGCACTAACTGCTAGGCCGAGAGCTACTGCCGAGCCAAGCAATCTCATTTTTCGGTTCAATTTACACCTCTCTAGATTTGTTGAGATAACAAAAACCTAACGAAGCAACGTAAATAGCAGTGAAAGCCAGAGTTAACTCTTGGTTAACTCTGGGGACAGTGCATTTCGCCGCGCTCTCCCTTGCCACATCGCATGCGAGCTAACATCATTTGATGCATCGTCACATCTTCAACGGAGTTCGCTCATTCACCGCTTCACATATCGGCCAGACCTTGATTGTTCTCTGCACAACACTCTTCGCTATTGGAGGTGTCTTCTATCGCCTAGTCGAAGGCTGGAGCTGGATTGATAGCTTCTATTTCACAGTTGTTACTCTCACAACTGTTGGATATGGCGATATTACGCCTGAGACCGCTGCTGGCAAGATCTTCACCATGGTTTACATTCTTATTGGGATTGGAGTTCTAGTGGCCCTTGTGACCGAGATAGGCAACAACATTGTGGCTTCTAGAGAATCAACAGACATTGAAGACTCTTAGACACTGAAAAGCTGAGACAAGACGGACTCTCTTGGGACAAATACCCCCGTCCCCAATGTCCCGAGACAAGACGGACTCTCTTGGGACAAATACCCCCGTCCCCAATGTCCCCCTTGGGACAAATACCCCCGTCCCCAATGTCCCCTTATTGGCGCGGGCGCGCTCTGCTTACAAGATCGAGAAGCTTCTCGGCTTCACGGGCACGCTTGTTAAGTTGGATGACGCTAGCTTCGGAGATTTTCGTGACGCCAGCGGCCTTGTTCAATTGGCGGTTGATCGCTGAATGAGGCTGGCCAGTAATAGTGGCGATATCTCTTGCTAGTGACTGATTGATGCTACGGAGCCGTTGTCGTTCACTTCGCCCGTCGATCGCTGTTGGAGCTTGAGCTAAACCACCAGGCAAAGGCATAGCAGCTAAGTCAACAACCAACTCACTTGAAATCTCTTCGGGCTCTTCCATGGGCGCCTCAGAGGATTCATTGTCAAAAGCAAAAGGATCGATTTCGGGCTCTGCCGCCTCACCGAGGGTTGCCGAATGAACCTCAAATAGTGAGACCTGTTCTTCGGGCTGATTACGCTCACCCCGCTCATCATCGGTTGATGCCTTCTTGTCTAGCGAATGGTTACGAGTCTCACTGATTTCAATGCCGTAGCGCCGCAATCTGTAGTCATCTGGGATAAACATATAGGCCCGCTGGAGGCCCCCACCCTTGATGTGCCTAACCAGCCGTCCCACAGCTTGCCTAAAGAAAAGCTCAGTAGTTGTGGTAGTTGCGTAAACTCCAACACGTAGCCTTGGAATGTCAACACCCTCAGAAACCATTCGAACAGCTATCAGCCATGGCTTATTCGACTCGCTAAAACGAGTGATTTTCTTAGACGAATCTGCCTCTTCTGAGATGACAACATCCGCATCAATACCGAACTTGCTGCGCATGATCTTGGCAATTCCACGAGCATGTTCTTTATCTATTGCAATCACAAGCCCACCAGCGTTTGTGTGCGATTTACGAATATGGTTTAGCCGTTCAACGGCGTTAGACAAAACCGCTGGAAGCCACTCGCCGTTGAGACTTAGAGCTGCCCGAAGGCGTTGGTTCGATTCGGTGAGCGTGAGATAATCGTCGAAAGAAGCAGTCAGATCGTTGCCGTCAGATGAGGTCCACTCCATGTGGCCACCAAAACGAGGGAAGTACACTGGGCGCACTACCGAGCCATCTTTCAAAGCCTCACCATAGCCATACGAATAGTCTGCTTCAGCCTCATTAGCGACATAGGTAACAAACGGAATAGGGTCAGCATCTGATCTAAAAGGCGTCCCAGACAACGCCAGCCGTTTGCTAGCACCATCAAACGCGTGCCTCACGCCCTCACCCCAGGTCTTCTCAGAACCAGCGTGATGTATTTCGTCCAGGATTGCGAACCCACCTTGCGAAACATCAAAAAGAGGTGCCGGGTTCAACCCAACTTGGGCATAGGTAGTTACAAGGCCATGAACGTCGCTTGGCAAGGTTTCGCCTGGCGACCAGTCTTGTTCGAGCATCAAGCCAAACCGCAGAGCCGCTTCAGCCCACTGCTGTTTAAGGTGGCTGGTCGGCACCACCACAACCAGACGGCCGGGAAGATTCGGCAGCATAATTCTGGCCGCTGTCAAAGCGAAAGTTGTTTTGCCAGCCCCCGGGGTAGCGACAGCTAGAAAATCAGGCGAATTGGTGGCCTTCAACGCATCTAAAGCTTCTTTTTGCCATGCTCGAAGCACTACTTGAGACAAAACCACAGCTACCCATTATGGAGTTTCAAACGCGTTCACGCTTCGACAGTGGATAACTTTTTCTTTGCCCACCATTAACAGCCTTATTGGTCCGTTGCTTGGATGGCCACCTAGTGAGATAGAGATTCTCTGCGGCCATTGAGGCCTTGAGAATAACGCATGGCACAGAAGTTTGATAGGTGGATATCTCTCAGCGTGACGTAAAATGGACCCATGGTGGACATCACACGACTGGTCGATGCTAGACATCGACCACCAACAATTGGCTATGTATTGAACCAACTGTCTCTAGGGACAACGATCCAGGATCTTGAGAATCAACATCCTGCCCTAACGAGAGAGGAAATTCTCGACTGTTTGTTTTACGCTGGAACTTTTCTTCTCAACCACCATCAACCTCTACAGATTCCAGAGACCTTGACAGACTGGATTGAAATCCATACACCTTCACAGTCACTCATGACAACAACTAAACCAGCCAAGCCAGTTGCAAATCTCTTGAGAGAGTTAGGCCTAGGCACTAACCCGTTAAAGCGCATGGATCAAGTGAAATCGCAACCGTCGATGTCCACGGATTTGACACCACAACACCTCAACGCCGCTGTAGTTTATGCTGCACAAGTGTTTAGCCAACTGGATCCTCTATCAGTCAAGGATGCATCGGAATCAGCAAGACGCGCTAAGGCCCTTAAAGCAGCGATAGAGCGCCGACATATGACCCCGGGCAGCCGAGCTCAAGTTCCGTCTCTTAGGAAATAGACCCGCATCGCATCAAATCAAGCTGGTATCCAAGCTCCGAAACCAGTTTGGGTTAGTGTTAGGAAAGCTATGAGGCGATCGATTGCGCTAATTTTCCTATCAGCTCTAGTGCTTAGCGCTTGTAGTGATGCTCAGATTCAGCCATCAGAAGATGCTGTGTTTGACGGCCTCAGCTATGAGTTTGAAACATCTGTCGAGCCTCGAGAAGGTGAACCTTCAGCTGGGAAGATAATCATCGAAGGTAATGGTGATTACTTGGAAGAGATCTTCATGTCTCCGACCAATAAAGAGGTCCGCAGCAGCATCGTTGGCAAGCTCGACGATAATCAGATAAATACACTCCTAACTCTTATTGGTGAAGCACAGTTCGTTCGGCATTCAGACAGAGGAGGCTTCTGTGAAAATTCGGATCGCTACAAGCTAACGCTCAGATGGAGCGACGAAACAGTATTGACGGGGGCGGTAAACCATGAAGGGTTCAGAGGCATCTATAACGGCGACTGCGGATCCACGAACTCACTTCGTGGCGACATGGCCAGCGTACATGAATACCTTGTTGTCGAAATCAAAGAGACCTTCGTGCGTTAGAGCCCTGGTGGCTTCCATTCCTCGTACCACTTTTGATTGCCGACAGAACGAGCCTGTCGTTGGGATTTTCGAAGTTCTTGGCGCTCTGATGCAGCCACCCAGTATGGCCTGAGCTGGTCAACCTGCAAACTCGAAGGATCATCGTCTGCTGCTAGTGTTAGCAAAAGCCAGTCGAATCCTGATTCTGCCACTATTGAAGAAACAGCACTGAACATGTCATCTGAAGAAAGCGCTAGTTTCAGCACTTCGCCAGCATTGTAAGATGTGAGATCTAGATCCAAAATTTCTTCGAGTCTCGGTTGATATTCGTCAAGGCCATTGCTTCCTACCTTGACCGCTGTAAGAAACGATTCAGGTCGCAGCTGTCCAGAGGCATTCAGCTGAGCACCAAAGGCCATATACAAAAGCTGCCAGACAGGCACTGCAGCTTTGAGCCTCTGATGGAAAGAAGCGTCTGAAGCCGAAAGGTGAAATAAACCATCAACAGCTAGATATGCCTGCAAAACAGGAAACTTAGGATTAGCAATTCGCGCACTCCTAATAGTCGAAGCGAACGCCCAGTAGAACTCTCTTTTTTGCGCTTTTGGATCGCTACCCGCTTCTGTTGCCACAGCAATACGATATCCAGCACTATTACCTTCGGCTACCGCTTTCAAGGCTCTTTCGTCAACTATCAGAGCGTTGATCTGTTTATGAACTGCCGGCTCGTCCGCCCAATATAGCGATCCACTGCGTCATAGTGTTCCCCGACCTTCATAAGAAGCATGTCGATCACAGCAGAGTTCATAGATCCTGCAAAAATGTGGTCAATCTCCCGGATCCGTGCGGCGGGGCTGTCGACAAACCCAAGTAGTGGATCCACAGCATGTTCCAACTGACGCAGCTCTTCGAGCGATTCTCTAAAGCTCGTTAAAGCCTTGGTTAGTTCTAGGTAGTACTCCTCAAGAGACTCAGGTGGAACAAAGGACTCTTCAAAAATTGCTAGCTGGACATGCGCTCGTTTAAACAGTGGCTCCAAGAATCGGAGTCTGCTTGCAATCTCCGCACCTTCTACTTCAACAGCAAACCTGATCGGAACCGACCCACGCACGAATTGATCTGTCGCTGAATACTTTGCATCCTTAAGTGATAGCGATGCAATTCTTTTCAGCGCCACATAGCGTTTACCGAACTCTCGCCATGCTACATCGATTGCCTGTTTAGCTTCGTCCGCCGAAGTAATCGATTGTGAATTATTCATGACTTACCCGCCAATAAACCATATTACTATCAATGGCTCACCGGTTTGTAGCGGGCCAATCTAGTCAAACTTCTCCAACTCCAAAGCGGCCTCTTCCCAAGCTTTCATTGCTTGTTCAGCTTTCTTCGCGGCAGGGTCATGTTTCTTTAGCAGCTCATCCATGCGTGCCTTGTCGGCATAGGTTGCAGGATCGGCTAACTCTAGCTCAAGCGCTTTAAGCTGCTCTTCAGCTTTAACCGCAGCCGTCTCTAGCTTTCTCAGGTGCTTCCGTAAATCTTTGGTGGCGGTTGACTTGGTCTTGCGCTCCTCAGCGCCTAATTGTCTGCTTAGCTTTCTAGAGTTAGGTACTTTCTGGCCAGAGTCGGCTATCGGTTTGCGATGCAACACCTCTTCAGAAACATGGTCATAGGTACGAACCGTGCCGGAACTAACATCGACCAGCTTTTCAGCTACGTTGCGAATGAGATAACGATCGTGAGAAACTAACAGCACAGTACCCGGATATGACCTGAGGGCATCTTCGAGTAAATCACAGGAAGCTAAATCTAGATGGTTTGTGGGCTCGTCTAAAATTAGGAGATTTACCGGATTACAAAGCACCTCAGCCAAGGCCAATCTAGTTCGTTCCCCACCTGACAAATCTCCGACTCGGGTTTCAACATCGTCACCCGAAAACCCAAACGATCCAAGAATAGTTCGCAGGTTACGGTCACCAGCTTTCTCCCCTACTGTTGCTCGAAATTCGTCATATACAGTCGCTGATAGATCGAGTGCCTCAACGTGATGCTGCGCAAAGTATGCAATGTCGACATTGTTGCCGACCTCCACCGTTCCTGCTATTGCTGGAATCTCACCAATCAAAGTCTTGATAACCGTAGATTTGCCAGCACCATTTGCTCCCACAAGGGCTACTTTCTCGCCACGCTCGACCACAATATTGACATCGTTCAGGACGACCAAACCTTCATACCCGAGACTTGCATCTTCACAATTGACTACCACTCTCGCTGATTTTGGAGGGTCTGGATAGGCAAATTTGAGCTTTAAGTCATCAAGCTTTGGAGCTTCAACTATGTCTAATTTGTTCAAGGCCTTAATTCTTGACTGAACCTGACGTGCCTTAGTTGCCTTGTACCGAAAGCGTTCAATGAACCTTTCTGTTTGAGCGACTTTGCGAGCCTGATTAGCTCGTGCGGCTTCAATAACGGCTATACGTTCTTCTCGTGCGATGACGAACTCCGTAAACGACCCAACGTACTCATTGGCCTCGCCACCGGCTATTTCTAACACTCTCTCGCACACCGCATCTAGGAAGTCTCGATCGTGAGACACAAATAGAATAGCCCCAGGCCATGCCGCCAAATGCTCCTCTAGCCAGGCCACCGATGGCAGATCAAGATGGTTTGTTGGCTCGTCCAGTACAAGCACGTCGGGCTTCTGTATAAGCAGCCGAGCCAATGCTGTGCGCATCCGCCAGCCTCCAGACAACTCCGCCACAGGCCTTTCCATATCCGCTGCGGAGAAACCAAGAGATCCTAGAACTTTCTTAGCATCTGCTTCGAGCTGATAGCCTCCCAAAGTCTGGAAACTGCTCTGAAGCTCTCCATAGGCTTCGATTGCTTCTTCGCTGGTATCGGTCTGCATTCGATCCTCTGCAGCCTGCAACTTCTCAGCCAGTGCCATAATCTCTAAAGCCCCCGACTTAGCCTCATCAATCACGGTCTTGGTAGAGGTCTCCAGAAGCTCTTGGGGAAGATAACCAATAACAAACTCAGACGGTTTAGACACCGTTCCAGAATCAGGCTGAGCTAACCCGACAACCATTTCTAGAATCGTTGTTTTACCCACCCCGTTACCACCAACAAGGGCAAGTCGCCTGCCCTCAGACAAACGAAAGGTAACTCCTGAAAACAGGGTACGATCTCCATATGATTTACTTAGCTCAGAAACTGTCAGCACGAGCTACAGACTAGCGACCAGGTGGTACGACACCTCTAGTGACTCTCGCCTCACGGGTGTCACCAGAGGCCCTGTGCGATGGAGGCTGCTCACTTTCGAACCACTCAAGCTTGAGCACGACCCGCGCCAAGGGCGACGATAGCTCAGCTCCCAGCCCTGCAGCTTCGGTCAGAAAAATTCCTCTCTGTTCCTTAGTGAGAGCATCAGGAACCACCACCAGAAAATCCACCAACGGGTTCTGTGACCGGACTTCTTGTTGGCCTGCCAGAAACATCGCGTGGACCATTGCTGAAGGATCTTCAGCTCGTAATACATCAATCCCGTTTATTTGATCATCTAGCCCGCCGCTGAAGTACTGATCCGCCCTTGCTGTTAAACTAGCAACAGTTTCTTCGGGCAAAGACTCCGCTACCTGTGCTAACAAGTACCAATTGTATGGAGATTCAACCAGCCGCTGGATCCGCGTGAGATTGCTATTGGCTAATAGGCTAATGCGTTGATCCGGCGACGCCACTGCAATGGCGGATAACAAACCTGTAAGGTTCATGGCTCCACCCAATGGATGATGAGTTCTGTCAGCGTTCATCAGAGCTCTGAAGACTTGGGCTCTCTCGGATGGGGTCATAGCTGCGGCTAATAAACGCACGAGTGCGACATCTCCATCCTCTCTCAGATCAAGCCCCGTCACCCCACCGATTTGCACGATGAGCTGGCGTAGCGCTCGCTGGCTGAACGCAAGTCTATGGTTCACTGCTCTTAGTGCCAGCTTTCGGTACGTGCCATCAACTGGATCACGGCGTTCTGCTACCAAGCGCCCGAACGTCTCACCATCTCTTCTGAACTCTCGAACTATAGATTCACGAATCTTTGCTGTCAGGCCGCCCATATTTCTACCTCCAACACCTGGTGTCTATTCTACCAGGGTCTATGAGATAGTTATTTCGGCCTATTCAGGCTTGGAGATGGGCCTACTCTAGTTCTGCCTCTGAGCTAGCAGCTGTATCCACAGCTTGTTGCATAGCCTCACGTACTAACTGAGCTAGTGGATCATCTAGATTTGGCTCAACCGGCGGAACCTGATCATCATCGAGCTCAATAACTCTCGTCTGTGGTTGACTCTCGTCACCGGCAAATTCTTCAGCGTCCGTGAGATCAATCACTTCAGTATCATCACGGAGGTCGATATCTCCCACAGGCGCATCCTGATTGAGAATGGCATTAACCAGATCCGGCTCTTGCGGCGTAGCTTCGTCCACTTCAATAAGCTGCTGACGAGCTTCTTCTAACACAGCATCGGCTGTTCCGGCTCCAAGTGTTTCAACTGGCTCTGCATCCACTTTTGCCAATGCGTTGGTGAGCTCATGCTGAGCAGCGATCAGGCGTTCTCGAGCCGATTGCTCTGTCACTCGCAAACGAGAAAGACGCTGTTCGGTTTGATCTATATAGACCCTAACTTTCTTGCGGATAACTTCTTCGGCTTCTTGACGCAGGAATTCGCTCTGAGCTCTTGCCTGTTCTAACAACTCGGAAACCTGAGCCCGAGCCTGATCAACCTCTTCAAGAGCTCTGTCTCTTTCTGCTTCCGCCTCTGCTGCTTCCGCCATAACGCCTAGTTTGCGCTCTTCGTAGAACTCATCAGCCTCAGCTCGTTTCGCTTCAAGGTATTCATCAGCGCTTGCCTTCTGACTCTGATAGTACTCTTCCGCTTCGGTACGCTTGGTATCGGCCAAAGTGGTTGCTACAGCCAGTTCAGACTCAAGGCTTTCGGTCTTACTTGCTAGCTCTTGTTCGCTCTCAGTAACGATTCTGTTAGCTTCGGCCTTGGCTATTTCGAGTACCTGCTCGGCTTCAGCAATTGCATCGGCAAGCTTGGCCTCTGCTTCGCTCGTGATCGACTCTCGTTCTGATTCGAGGTTAGAACGCTGCTCAGAAGCATCTTGTTCTGCAGATGAACGAATCTGATCTGCCTGAATCTTTGCAGCCTGTTTAAGCTCTTCGATCTCCATTTTGGCATTCGCCAGTATTTCATCAGCCTCAGCCTGAGCACCGGAACGGGCTTCTTCGAGAATTCGAGCAGCTTCTGCCAAATCTTCTTCGGCCTTGACCGATGCCACTTGAATTGTTCGGTCTGACTCTGCTCTAACCGTCGCTGCTTCAGACTCGGCTTCGGCGATAATGGCCGCTGCCTCAGATTCAGCCTTCTGCTGCATGTCCTCACGCACTTTTTGTGCACTACGAAGCAGATCATCGACATGAGATCCCAGCGCATCAAACTGGCCCTGTTCGCTTTGCAGGGCTTCTAGTTCTGCGATTCTAATAAGTGAACCTTCAGCGGCTTTGGACGCATCGTTGGCTTCGTCCCGCAGAGACCTCATCACTCCGCCAACGTGGCGTAAATAGTTCCGGACCTCAACGTCGTCAAAGCCCTTAAACTTTCGGGTGAATTCTTTCGATTCGATCTCTTCAGGTGTATATCCCACCGCATCTCCTGCATCTATAACGAACGTTGAGCCCTAAGTGGCCGCCAATTAGACTGTCTCAAGCCTTTGTCTAGGATATCTTGAGACCGCAGAAGTTGAAATATGCAGCTTCTAGGCTAGTTCTCTGGGCCAGCGAGGTTGCCCTTCATCCACATTTCGTGAATCTCATCAATAGGGACAGGCTTGGAGAATCCAAAACCTTGCGAGTAGCGACATTTGAGTTCTGCCAAAGCCGCTAGTTGAGCTTTAGTCTCCACACCTTCAGCAACCACCTGCATCCCAAGAGCATCCGCAAGCGCTAGGGATGCTTTAACTATGGCTTGATCTTCTATAGATTCGGTAACACCTGAAACAAACGATCGATCTATCTTTAACGCGTCTGCCATTGAGAAGTTACGTAGATATTCCATGGTGGCATGGCCAATCCCAAAGTCGTCTATTGCTATACGACAGTTCAGTTCTTTGAGCTTTGCCAGGGTCGCCAATGCAACATCCATGTTTGCAATTTCCATCGACTCTGTAATTTCAAACCCAATACTGCTTGGGTGTAATCCGTGACGACGCAACGCTGAGATAATGCCAGGCACCAACATGTCGCTCTGCAACTGTTTAGCAGCAAGGTTGACTGTAACTATCGGACGACCTGCTTCGTTTGCAGGCCACTGTGAAAGGTCTTCGCAAACTTTATCAATAACCCACATTCCGAGATCTAAAATGAGCCCGCTCTCTTCAGCAGCCGGAATAAACAACGCCGGACTAACCAAACCATCAGCTGGATGCTCCCAACGGATCAACGCTTCTGCCCCAACCATGCGATGGGTGTCTGTTTCCACCAGAGGCTGGTAGTAAACCCTAAACTCTCCAGCTTCTAAGCCGTTCTTGATGGCCTGCTCAACAGCAGCAGAGTCATCCACTTCGGGCTCTTGTTCGGTGTCATAAAGTGTGATCTCGCCACGACCTTTCGCAGCAGAGCTCGCTAAGGCAGCTTCAGCTTGGCTTAAGATATCGAGTGGTTCCATTGCCAGATCATTGACCGACACCATGCCAAGGGATGCTGTGATGGCTAGCTCCGATCCGTCGTTAAGCTTCACCGGTCTATTGACATTGTTGAGCACTCGCTTGGCAACCGATGGCGGATCTAGCTCTCCTTGATGCGTAACACAAACTACGAGGTATCGGTCACTTGAAATTCGAGCTACCTGGTCCCCAAGACGCACTGATGCAAGTAGACGATCTGCGATCTTCGTTAAAACCCTGTCACCGATCTCGGTGCCGAAACTATGGTTGATCGACTGAAACTTGTCTACATCGAGCAACATCACGCAAACAGCTGAGTGGTCAGCATCACAGCCGTTAAGCACTTTCTGTAGTTGCTCAAGTGCATGTTCTCTGTTTGGCAAACTAGTTAACGAATCATGACTACTTTCGATCGACTCATTCGAAAGCGCATAGGCAGAAAGTATGGCCTCCGAAGCGACGCTTTGAGCCGAAGCAAGAATCTCCTCTAACCCTAGATTCTCCAGCAACAATGGCTGCTCGCTAGCTGCCACTATCACACCGCTCATCTCAAATTCAACGTTGGGTGCATAACCAAAGTCAAACAACGTCCCATGACCGATGTCTTCACCCACAGGCTTGCGTTCACCAAGCACTGGTACAAACAAAAGCGAGTTGATCCCTGAAGACTTTAATGGTGCGGCCATATCGATCGGCAACGAGTCGACACTGTATTGGGCGATCTGGCCGTTGTGTCCGACACGTTCTGCGTATTCGCAAAATAGCTCAACGAGCGAAGCTGGCAAGCCGCCAAGAATTACGGGTGAAAGCAAACCAGTTGGTCCGGCTACCCCCATTGAGAAGCTTGCTTGATTGTCACAGCGCTCCTCAAGCTGTCGACAAATCTGAAAACAAAGCTTTCCGAGATCGTTTCCGACAGTCATCGAAGTTGCAACCGACTTAGCTTCTCCGAGGAGAGCTTCAGAACCACTGCGACCTAAGTCTTGCATGAGGCAAATAATGGCAACACTGGCAGAATCAACACCGTCCAGGTCCAAGGGAATCAGACTGAACATACAGTGTGAAGACACCACCCGGCCCGAAATTGACCGGAGATTAAAGTTGGCAGTACGGCTATCTGGGTAGACAGTTGCGAGGAGGTCAGAGAAAATTTCCGACAGCCCCGCTCCATCTAAACTGAGGCCAAACACCGAATCCAGTTCATTTTGCGTGACCCGCACCGATGAAGACGAGCCAAGAATGCGACTGAAGAACTCGTTTGCGTAGCTAAGACGAAAAACCTTACTAGCGGGCTCATATCGAAATACTGCTACCCCATCGAAGGTTGTGCTTTGGTCAGCATCGAACACAAGTGGGACCGAGCTATCAAACTCTATAGAAATGTCGTTTGGGATGAGCATCTCAGTCTCTCAGGTTGCAGGACTACGTTTCCACCCAAACGCTTCTCCAAAGATACCCGGAGCTAGCCAGCTAGCGCCAACTATTTGAGACAAATTTGCCTCAAACAACTTCATCGGCAAATCGTCTTAGCTGTGGTCTACACTTAAACCCAATGAGCGAAACCCTTACAGTTAGCGAGCTGTGCAGCCAGATTGAGGCTGCAATCAAGGCTGGATTTCAAGAAGAAGTTTGGGTTGAAGGGATTCTTTCCAACCTAACGCGCTCCCAAAACGGTCACGTTTATTTCGAACTCGTTGACTCCTCCGGACAACTCGGAACCCAAGCCAAATCGACTATTTCCGTTACCCTGTTCGCTAAGACAAAGAGCTTTATAAATAAGCGCCTCAAGGCGGCGGGCGGCACCCGCATGGAAGACGGAATTAAGCTTAGAATCCGGGGGGAAGTCAGCTATTACGCCGCCCAGGGCCGGGTTCAGCTAATCATGTCGATGATTGACACCGACTACACGGTAGGGCAGTTAGCTGCAGACAAAGAGCGCCTTCTGAAAGAACTCAAAAACAGCAAGCTCTTGGATGCAAATAGTCTTGTTCCACTTGCGATGCTGCCCTTAAACGTGGCTGTTATAACTTCAATTAACTCAGCGGCCTATCACGACTTCACCAACGAGCTAACAGCTAGCCCATTCCCATTTGTTATTACACCGATTGATTGCCGTGTACAAGGGTTGGAAGCTGTGCCGACCATTGTCAATGCCATTGCATCAGCTCAACACGGAGGCGCAGACGTTGCGGTTGTAATTCGAGGGGGAGGCTCAAAAGGTGATCTGGTCGCCTTTGACCACAGAGATGTTGCTATAGCTATCGCCAAAAGCAAACTCCCTGTAATTACCGGCATAGGGCACGACATCGATCGTAGCGTCGCAGACGATGTTGCTTATTTGGCTACCAAGACACCAACCGCAGCAGCCGGACACCTGATCAGCGTTGCCAGCAAACAAGCAGAGCTCCTTAGAAGCCATAGCGCTAA
This sequence comes from Acidimicrobiales bacterium, assembly GCA_020628305.1. Classification (GTDB taxonomy): domain Bacteria; phylum Actinomycetota; class Acidimicrobiia; order Acidimicrobiales; family SZUA-35; genus JAHDDW01. The sequence continues at coordinate 13,744 of JAHDFH010000039.1, forward strand.
TTTATCTCGACTGACTAGTCGAAATCTGGACCAAGCACGCTCTGACTTACGACACCTGTCAACCGGTTTAAACCGAGAAGCGGCAAATTTTGTATCCTCCTCAGACGCAAAGCTCAAAGCACTAAGCGAGCGAGTTTTTTCAGCCGCACGCCATCAAGTCGTTTCTAATAGGCAACAACTAACAAACTCAATGGCAGCCTTAAACCAGAGACCGCCCGCATTAATTGAACAAGCCCAGCTTAAAGTCGATTCAGTCTCCGGACGCCTTAAAGCCTTAGATCCGTCTGTGACAATGAAACGAGGCTGGAGTATTACTCGCACCGAGGAAGGCAAACTAGTTCGAGATCCAACCGAAATCGCTGACGGGACTACAATTGTGACCACCACCAAAGGTGGCGACCTACGAAGCGTTACAGTAAACAACGAGGAGCCTTAAGTGTCTGAAGATTTAACTTATGAAAACGCAATGCACGAACTTAGCGAGATCCTTTCCGACTTGGAACGCTCCGAAGTCGACGTTGATGTTCTTGCTACTAAAGTCGGCCGAGGTAAAGAGTTGTTGCAGTTCTGCGAATCCAGGCTCGAAAAAGTTGGACAAGAAATCGCTGATCTAGTGGACACCTCAAGCAAATCAGAAACAGATTAGCTAGGTACATTTCATCACGTCTTGGGTAGCGGTAGGCTTTTGTGACCCGCTAAAGAACCCGAGAGCATGACTCAGGAAACTGTTACCAACGAAATAACAATTCCTAACCCTGTGACGATCGTTAATGATCCCAAAGGGAGTCGCTCGATTGGCGCGTCTCGCAACAGCTATGACATTCGTCGACGCTATATTTCTGACCGCAACTACGTAGAGCGTGGGCTTATAGCTATTCGCTGGGCGACAGTGCTAGTTGGCCTGGTGTTTACCATCATTCGTGCGAGCGACGGCGAAATCCGCCTGGTTGGGACTCTGGCAATTATGGTCTTCATGACCACTTACCGAACTTTCTACCCCATATCTCTTGGCAACAGAAACAACATAGGGCTTTACTTTGGGCTAGCGGACGTTGTCATTTTCGCAGCAGCAATCGGCATTAGGGAGGGATTTTCTAATCCTTTTGTTGGCTGCGTGTTCGCTGCTATTGCGGTAGTGGCCTTCGGCTGGGGTTTTGTGCGAGGGCTTATAGCCGGCGGTTTAGCAATCGCAGTCACTTCGTTTGTTTTGTTTTTTTCGGAGACCATTGATTCCGCAACATATCTACGCCAACTCATCGAAATATCGGGCTTTATCGTTGTAATTGCAGTCATCCCTGCCTTTGCTCTTAAACGCATTCTCGAGGCCGAAGGTGTGGGCGCTCAGCTTAAATTTCAGCGAGACTCGCTAGTCGAGACCAACCAACTGCTTGAAGTGCTGAACGAACTAGCAAGAACTCTTCCCTCTTCGTTAGATCTAACCGACGCCATAGAGGCCACTAAAGATCAGCTTAGTGAAACCTTTAACGCCGACCGTGTTGCGGTACTTGTATATGAAGACGAGACCTGGGCACCTCTGATTCAACAGGGTTTCAACATTCCGCCTAAGGTAGGACCAAGAGATCTCCCTGAACTACTTCTAGAAGCATCACAGTCTGTAGGGGTCACGATCCAAAGCGATCTGTCAAAACGAACTCAACGCTTTGGTAGTGGGATGTATGTCCGCCTAATCGCCAACAATCAAGACACTGGCCTGATCGCTATTGAGCACAACAAACCTAACTATTTCACAGAAACCGACCGAGACCTTCTAGTCGGCATGTCTGATGTTTTGGCACTAACTTTAGCTAACGCCCGAAGTTTCAATAAGCTCAGATCACTAGCTGCTGATGAAGAGCGAACCCGTATTGCTAGAGATCTTCATGATCGCCTCGGGCAGTATCTGACATACATCTCGTTAGAAATTGAGCGAATAAAGGACGACCCAAAGCGCCGCAACGAATCATTGTCGGAGCTTCACGAAGAAGTTCAGCGGGCGATTACTGAGTTTAGAGACACACTATTAGAGCTCCGCGTAGCTGTCTCTAAGGACCGCCCCCTTAACGAAGTACTCAAAGAAGTGACCGAACGGTTCGAAAAACGAAGCAAAATTAGGGTAGATCTACAAACCGCAGCAAACGGCAGGCGGCTACCAGCTCCCATTGAAAACGAGCTTCTGCGAATAACCCAAGAGGCTCTCACAAATATCGAAAAGCATGCAGATGCGTCAGAAGTACATATTCGGTGGTCAATTACCGATAACATCGGAGTGATGTTAGTTAACGACAACGGACGAGGTTTCGACCCAAGTAAGGGCATTCGAGGCAGCGCCTACGGACTTGTCGGCATGAGAGAACGAGCAGCAGCCATTGGCGCTCACATTGAAATAACTTCAGAACCTGGCCATGGCACAAACATTATTGTCCAAACTCGACTACCCTCTGGATAGGTGGAATTATGAGAATTTTATTAGCTGACGATCACGCACTACTGAGAGAAGGTCTTCGCAAGTCCTTTGAAGCTGCCGGCGACGAAGTCGTAGGCGAAGCAGCGAATGGTGAAGAAGCCGTTGAGATGGCTAAAGCCCTTCAGCCTGAAGTTGTACTTATGGACCTTTCGATGCCAGTTATGGACGGCATCGAGGCTACCCGCAACATTCGTGAGCAGATGCCAAATGTTCGTGTTGCTGTGCTTACAATGCACGACGATATCGACAAAACACGAGACGCTATCACCGCTGGAGCCAGCGCATATATGTCGAAGGGCACGTCGTTCTCAGATGTACGGGAAACCTTACAGCGTGTCGCTGGTGGAGAAACCGTTCTTTCACCCGCTCTTGCTGGGGCAATGCTTAAGACGGTTCAAAATCAAGAAAGCAACGAAGATCTTCTTTCTTCACGTCAGATTGAAATTCTGCAGGCGATTGCAGATGGCATGAGCACCAAGCAAGCTGCCCGTCACCTAGGCATTACAACAAAGACAGTACACAACCACCTCAACGCTATCTACCGCAAGCTTGATGCTCAGTCACTAACTCATGCGGTACTTAGCGCTGTGCGTATGGGAATTATCAACCTAGAATCGGCCGACGAAGAAGAAGAGTAAATCTTAAAGCTTCTCAGCTGTGAACAGTTCCGCATGCTTATCAGCTAGTGCGGTGCGCTGAATCACCCCCATTTTTGACTTGGGCAAGTCTGGAACAAAGACTATCTCTTGCGGCATTTTATAGGGTTCAAGATGCTCGGCCAAGGCGTTCATCAGCTGTGTGGAATCGACTCGTGCGTCTGCTACTACAAAAACACAGAGGGCTTGTCCTTTTTGAGGATGGGGCAGGCCAATAGCGACACTTTCTTTAACACCTACAACAGATTCGAGTACTATTTCGATCTCTCTTGGATAGACCGAGACCCCTTCAGAAGTGATGAGGTCTTTCACACGACCGGTGAGGGTAAGTCGACCGTCTTCTTCGATAAAGCCAACATCCCCCGTGTGGAGATATCCATCAGATGTGAACGCAGACTTAGTAGCTTCAGGCTGTGACCAATAGCCCGAGAACACTGACGGACCAGCTACTTGAATTTCGCCAATCTCTCCTGGCCCAAGAACCGTTCCTTGTGGTGAGATTATCCGCACGTTCATCTTAGGGATTGCGTAGCCTACCGTTCCGCCAATTCGCTCACCCTCTGGAGGGTTGGAGGCCACCACACCGGCTTCTGTGATTGTGTAGCATTCGCAGATACCCACATCGAGACGGTCGATAAACTGACCAAACGTAGAATATGGTAGATACGCAGACGAAGAAACCAGAAGTCTTAGACTCTTAGTTGATTCCTTAGAAAACACCGGGCTAGAGAGAAGCTCGTAGAGGTTTTCTGGTCGCTCCATGTAGACCGTTGCGTTCGCCATTAGTGATGTCGTTTGAGCCGGGTCAAACGACGGGGCGAGAATTATTTCAGAAGCGTTGATAAGCGAGGCGTGTAATCCTACGAATAGACCAAACGAAGAGGATATAGGCAACGTATGAAGCAGAACATCGCCGGGACGCCAACGCCAGATTGCGTGTAGCGCCCTCGCTGAGGAAATGAGGTTGCCGTGGGTGAGCATTGTTCCCTTAGGGCGCCCGTCAGTCCCTGATGTGTAGATGATCACTGCTACGTCATGTGGATCGCGGGGAACTACTGCGTTAAGCGGATGCACCTCGTTAGCTGCATCCGCAAGAGAACCTGTACTCATCGATGACAGGGTGTGGACTACGTCAACGCCGACAATATCAGCAACTGGGCGCATTCGATCAGCGTCGGATTCGTTACACACAAAGACTGCCGGTTCGCAATCTCCAAGATAGTAGCCGATATCTTCCACACCTAGCCGAGAATCAAGTGGCACAAAAACAAAACCGCCACGTAAGCAGCCGAGATATAGAGCTATTGAGTCGGGAGATTTATCCACCTGCGACGCTACTCGGTCCCCTGGCTGGGCACCCGCTTGAGATAATGCTGTAGCAATTGCAGCAGAGCGGCGATCAACCTGTCCGAAAGTATAGGTGAGACCACCAGGCACCGAAAGAAACGGTTCTGTTAGCGCATCTTTTGTGCGGCTGAAGAACAGCTCATAAATGTTGCGACTCATCTAAATTATCCACCCAGATTGACAATTAGGGTGAGCTCTAAACTACCTACTTTGCACGGGTTTTCCGCAGTAGTGGATCTGCAATTCCGAGCAACTTATCTGCAGCGGTGAAGACTTTTCCAGCAGCTCCTGGTGTGTCGCCATCTATAAGGTTGCCCATAACTCCGAGTGTAACGTTCGCTATAGCATCGGTCCCAACAGCCAGCTTCAACCCAGTTCGTAGCAGAAACGGATGACCTATCAGAAACGAGAATCTCCGCCCAGTTCTCAAGAATTGATCAAAACGTTCCGCAATTGCTGCGTCATACTTTGCTGGTGCGGTTTCGGGGTCTTCTAAGAAAAACCCTGACGCAATCATGCCTGATTCGAGGCCGTAGTCGATGCCTTCGCCGTTCATCGGGTTCACGAGCCCTGCTGCATCTCCAATGGCCACCCAACCATCACCATGCCGTTTCTGAGAGCTCATGGGTAAACGCCATGCCCTAGGTCGATCTAGATTTGGTCCAAGGCTCCAGGATTCTTCTGTGAGCGATCGGTAACTTGCTAGAAGATTGTTGAGATTGAGCTTCTTGAAGTTCTTCATAGTCGATAACGCTCCAACACCAATGTTGACAGTGCCGTCCCCTGCCGGAAAGATCCAACCATAGCCAGGTACGGCGGTGCCGGTTTCGTCCTTAAGCGTTAAGCAAGCTTCAAGATGTTCATCTAAGTGGCGAGGAGATTCTGCATAGGTTCTGATTGCAAGACCAAAGGGTTCTTCAGGGTCTCGAACTGCACCAAGCTGCCGAGCGATTTCGCCTTGAGCTCCAGTTGCTACCACAACCATTTTCGCTAACACTGTTTTTTCACCGTGCCGCACCCCAGAAACACGATTACCGTCGAAGACTAGTTCTACTTCGGTATCAAAGTTAAGCTCTGCGCCAACTGCTTGAGCTTGATCAATTAGATACTTGTCTAGCTTTTTACGAGGCCAAACAGCGCCGTGAGGGGGGAAAGACCCGTTCTGTGGCCACAGGAGCTCACGTTCGGTCCTGCCGGCGATCATTCGCAGACCGGCTATGCGATGGGCGTCAGAATAGTCGATCTCTAGCTCTTTCAAAGCGCCGATTGCTCTCGGGGTTAAGCCGTCACCACAGACTTTGTCACGACCATACGGAGCCTTTTCAAAAACTTTGACACTGGCTCCACCCTTTGCTGCAGCAATAGCCGCTGCTGCACCAGCTGGACCAGCACCGATAACTACAAGATCAGTCACACTCTAGAGTCTAGGCGAATGAGTTCCGTCAAAGCGCTTAAAGCGATAGAGGGCTTGGAGCTCTCCTGAAGAGTCTTTGGGAACGGACCTCTTGGGTGTCTGATCCTCCTGATTTGATGGACTTTCTCTGAACTAGTGGATGTTGCTGAACATAGGAAGCGTCATACATTGAGAGAAACCGTTGAGCCAATCTGCCGGCAGGCGTTTGTTGATCAACTTCCCGCAACTTGTCTAGATCAACCGCTAACTCAGTCCCCTCTCCAAATATTATGGCTCTTCCATACACTCGAGAATCCATTCGAACAAAGTCAGTAATCCATTCATCGTCCAAAGCGCCCTCAAATCCCATAGTTAGCAGGTCGTATTCTTGGAGAGCGCCTCTTAGATCGTAGGCTAAACCGTCTGACACGCAGCCTACTGTGACAACCGCTTCAACAGATCTGAAATCGATACCAGAACTTTCCAACAAAGCAACAAGTTCGGAACCTGATGCATTTGCGAACCGGTCAAAATTCGTTTCTATGTTTATCTTGTCGTTTCTAGCTCCATGACTGACTACATAGACGATGCGCTTTCCCTGAGTTGGCATTAGTCCAATACCCGAGAGGGTTCCAAAAAGGATCTTCTTCGTATGCCCGTAGCCAATTATCTCGGACACCCCATCTGTGAAGTAGGAGTAGCCAGTTAGCACTTCAAGCGCACCCTCTGGTAATGAAGCATTGAAACTAGGACTAGCCATCTCCATTACCTACTTACAAGCCTTGATATAACGGTAGGTGCCTAGCTCTTGGTGGAGCGGTTAGCCCTGCCTTCTTACAAGCATCGGATCCGAACAGCTGGTTCCCTGGTCTGAAGGCGGTGTCGACCATCTTGAAGAATGCTTCAGCGAGGCTTCTATTCGGGTCATTCGAGCTGCAGGTCTGGAGAATCCGTCGGTCGGCAACAATAGCGTTTCCGTTTTGGGATATGACCGTGGATCGACCGCCAGGACTTTGGTCGAACCCAACAACAACTGCATTCGGAACAGCGCAGCTCAGCTTAAGTGAGAACTCTGCTGACTGACCCCAAACAACGATGGCGTCGAGCTGATCGAC
>JAHDFH010000003.1:0-15485 GCA_020628305.1 Acidimicrobiales bacterium
TGGGAAACTCACCACATCGTTGGTAAATAGTTCATCAATGACGGATGATTCAACTTCGAGTTCCTTAATGCCACGCCAATCTAGGTCACGGTCAACGTTGAGGTAGAAATCATCTGCCGGAACTCCAAGTACTCCGGCCCTTAGGCGCAGTGGAAGATCCTTTGTAACCAGAGTCACATCAGAACCCTCTGCCTGCAGATTTAGGGCAACAAGGAGGATTCGATGGTCATTGCCCTTGTCCCCCTTCATGGCATCAGGAAGCAGATCTTCAGATCCATGGTTTAGCTCAACACGGACTGTGCCACCATCATCATTTACAGGGAAAGGGTCGGTCAATCCGCCATGTTCAATTCGAATTCGTTCCAAGCGCCGCAGCGCTGTGCGAGCAGCCCAACCAAGTTCTGGGTGATGACGTTTTGCTTCAAGCTCTGTGACCACGATAATTGGCAACACCACATCGTTGTCGCCGAACATCTCCAACGATTTGGGGACGCTCAGCAGAACCGAGGTATCAAGAACAAAGGTTTTGCGTTCAGCAGTTGTAGTCAATGAGATCCTTTGCATTCACTAGCTAGTATTGAATATCGGCAATAGTGACGGAATTTGTAGAGGATTCTTCTAATTTAGTCGAGTCAGGGGCCCCATAAGTATCATTAGGTAAACTAACACTTACCCATCTCGCCTACGTCAGAAAGCAACTCTATGAGCCTTGCAAAGCCCCGTGTCAAGATTGCAGCCATAGCGCTCCTAGCCCTAGCGCTGCTAGGTATTCTGGCCCTGGTTCTACGATCAAGCAATTCTGCAACAGATGAACCCACCATTGTGGGACCCAATTACACCGTGGTAAATACCTTCCCACACGACCCAGATGCATTCACTCAAGGGTTAGAGTTTGTCGAAGGCAACCTCGTGGAGAGCACTGGTCTGAACGGCGAGTCTAGCCTGCGCATAGTCGAACCCGAAACCGGAGAAGTGATTTCGCAAGTCAACCTTGACCAGGAACTATTTGGTGAAGGTGTCACCGCTATAGACGACTCTCTCTTTCAGCTAACTTGGAAAGCTGAGAGGGTCCTAGCCTATGAAATCGTCCAAGAAGCGATCGTTGAAACATCACAAGATTTTAGATACATCGGTGAAGGCTGGGGACTCTGCTGGGATGGCAATCGCTTCATTAAGTCCAATGGCTCTGACACGCTGATCTTTCACTCAGGTGCAGATTTTTCTAGAATCGGCCAAGTTACAGTCACAGAAGACGGTGAAGCCGTGACCCGCCTGAATGAGCTTGAGTGTGTCGGAGATACAATTCTTGCCAATGTCTTTGAGTCAACGGAGATCAAAGTTATCGATCTTGCCACTGGTGAAGTTTCTGACACCATCGACGTTCAGGCACTTGTACCAGCAGAGGTAGGTGATGACGCTCAGAACGTCGCCAACGGAATTGCGATAGATCCCGCAACTGGCAACCTCTGGGTTACAGGCAAACGTTGGGCTTCAATGTTCGAACTGGATATATCAGCCGTGGAAAGTCTGAACTAGAGATAAACCTATTAGGCTGGATAGGTTCAAAAACGAAAGGCAAACGATCTATGGGTCGCCGTTTAGAAATCGAACTTACAAGCGTTAATGAGAGCTCTTGCACCTGGCGAGCAGCCGGGGCAAAGCAACCAAAGGGCGAGATGCCCGCAAGTTTGCTCTACGCTGGGGCCAAAGCTGGCGACGTTGTCAAAGTTGAAGCCACTTTCTTTATGGACGGCATCGAAATCAATACCGTGCATCCTCCAAGCGAAAAGAAAGTTCGCTCCGATGTTTTGGAGATGAAGAGCCGCAAATGGTCAAAAGACGAGCTTGTAACAACGCAGCTGTCCAAAAAAAGTAAACGCAACTCTAAGGGCCCTCGAGGCAAGGCTAAACGCAACGATGCCCCACGTCGGCCACGCCCGAAGCGAATAAGTCCAAAGCGCGTTCACCGCGAGGCTGTTCTGGCGGAGTTTGAAGCAGAACACAAGCCAATTATCGAACAACTGATGAGCAAAGGCATGCCAGGAGTTCGTCAAGCCATCAAAGACCAGAACGCCAAAGCAAAGGCCGACGGCAAACCAGAGATGGATCCTACCCCAATCATGAAGATTGCCGAGAAGGCACTTCCCAAGGTTCGCCTTGCTGAATGGAAAGATAAGGCTGACTCACTTGCTTCGATAATCGATGAAGTTGATCTACGGGATCTTCGATCTGTTGTTGTAAGCGGCAAAGATGTTGCGAGAGACGACGAAACCAAGAAGCAACTAGCTGAACTGTCAACGAAGCTCGAGGAACGTATTGCTTCTGACCATGAACAGTGGGTTAAAGATCTAGACGAAGCCATCTCACAAGAACGCTTAGTAGCTGCTCTCAAGATTAGCTCTCGCCCTGTCAAGGCTGGAACTCCCCTGGCCCCTGAAGTTGCTTCAAAGCTCACAGATCTGGCCGCTCAAGGGTTAAGCTCTGACTCATTCCCTAGTCGTTGGATAGTGGTTCTAGAATCCCTTGCATTCTCTCCAGTGCGATCTGCTGTCACTCCAGCAAGCATGCCTAGCGAGACTTCAGAGGAACTCATTGCTGAAGTGAGACGGCTTAGCGACCGCCTTCCGCAGATCGCCAAAATGTTTGGGGTAGATCCTGCCTCGGTTCCAGCAGCTGAGAAGAAGCGGCGCCCAAAGCCTCGCAAGAAGCCACAGCGTCGCAAGCCAGAGGCTCAAAAGGATACCCTTGAGAAGCAAACCGCCATCCCAAAGGATGAATCTGCACCTGCAGAGGCGTCTAAATCTGATGAGGGGATACCTCAAACCGAGGTTACAGAGGACCCTAAAGCGGAAGCAGCAGCAGAGTCTGCAGAACCTGAAGTTAAAGCAACTAGCGATGGAACTCCAAGTAGCTCTGAGCCAGAGACTGTTGTCGAAGGAGACAGCAACGCCACAGCTTCAGGGCCAGAGGCTGAGAGCTCTCCAGCAGAACCGCAGGAGAATGAGAGCTAAAGCTCTCGGCTTACGGTCAGCAATCTGGCCTTGATCCCGTAGGACTCGAAGAAGTTTTTAGTCCGGGCGTCGCCTGGTAGGGCTACAGAGTCGAAACGCTTGCATCCCTGGCGCTCAGCCTGATTCAATATCGAGTCAAGTAGAGCTGAGCCTAAGCCAACACGGCGTGCTGCGTTATGTATGAATATCCAATGCAATGAAAAGACTTCTAGACTGGCTGTACCCAGAGCAAAGCCAACTACTTCAGAATCAGCTGTTGCAACTACTAGCGAGGCGTCGCCTGATGAGTACCAACCTTGAGCTGCGTTGCTTTCAATCGGCTGAGAAGCTAGCAATGCAGCTCCCCCACGCTTGTTTTGAATTGCGCCAACCATTTCCCGAGCTAACGAGTTGACAGATTCAAGATCCTCGGGCTTAGCAGGTCGCGCTTGGACTAGGAGCTTCACTGTAACGCCGCCTCCGCAGCGTCTAACACGGTCTTGCGTTTCTTATTGAGTTTCTCATACTCCAAGATCCTGCGACACTGAGCTTCATCAATCTCTCCAATTAAGGCTTTAACTTCTCGGGCAGTCATCTGATCGTACCCTACAACTGGCTCCTGGGTGGCGGTTTCTGAGCCTTCGTCGATTGAATCAGCTAATTGGTCTAGCCGTGCGGCGACAACTCTTAGGAACGTCGCTGAATCTCGAAAGGTCTCCGCTGAATGTTCTGTTAGGTCAGAGGACCTCACAACTGATTTAAGGGCCGCTAAGCCTACATCAGTCTGAGTCTTGCCCCGCTTAACGGCCTTTGGATACTCTTCGATCAGCGAGGCAAGGAAGCCGACCGGTGCTCGCACCACAAGATTGAGTAACTCCTCTAGATGATCTCGAGCATCTCCGGACACTAGACTGCTGCTAGGTCGATGGCTGCTCCGCAGTGCGGACAAGTTGGATCGTCAACATCCAAGCGCTTTGTGTTGACCTTCAAGAAGCAGCTCATACAAGTTATGGCTTCCTCTATGATCTCTGCTTTGGGAGCCGCAGGTGCATCTTCATCTTCATCCTCATCGTCTTCATCGGTGGCGAGACGGTCCCGTAGAATTGCGTCAAGATCGGCCTCAATATCCTCATCATCATCTTCGTCTTCGTCTTCATCCCCAGAGGATCGCTTGCGGGCTCGAGGACGCGCTTCTTCTTCCTCTTCGTCGTCTTCATCGTCATCTTCGACTATGGGATCGATATCGATATCGTCCTCACCAAGATCTTCATCAAATTCATCTTCGGCTTCGTCTGGTTCGAGATCTTCAATCCCTTCATCCATTACTTCTTCTTCTGGATCAGCTTCGTATTCCGTCATGCCTTAACCTTTAGTTTCGCAGCTCTAATTGCTACCCGACAAGTTCTAGAAGCAACATATATTAGTCACTAGGTCAGTTGCAACTCTATCTGCAAACAAATTTTGGACTTCTAGCCCTCTCGAGACTGCCGCTTCGCTTCGCTACGGCGTTCAGCTTCGATTCTCTCAAGATCAGCTTCAGTTGAGTGATTCACAAAAGCCATTGCTTCGGCGATTGCTGAGTGACCAGCTACCTCGGCTATTGCTGTGTGCATTTGCTGAGCAACCTCTCGGTAAGCGGGATGCCCCTCAGGCACGGACCGCAACTCTAAGGTGTGCATTGCTGATCGAGCGTTGAGATTGAGGTTGTAGCGAACTCTATAGGCCATGCACGCTGCATAAGAGGCCGATGGGCCCTCAACCTCTTCGGCTAAGTCTTCGAACAAAGCTGCTGAACGGGCCATTACCGAATCAAACTCGTTGGCTACGCCGGCCTCTTCAACTAGCTCGGGACGTGTATAGCCATGGCGCGTGTTTAACTGCTGCCATTCAACAGTGAGCATACGATGACGCTGTAGGTCGCGGAACGCTCCATAGTCGCTAAGAATATCGAAACGGTAGAACGGGCGCTCAAATGCCCTGCCAGGTCGGTGGCGCCGGTTGTGGCGGTCTCCAACATAGGCATGAACCACGCGCATTCGCTCTTCGTGGGACATCTCCCGGGCCTTTTCCTCAAGATGAGCTTCAGAATGATGCGAATACGGATAAGCCATAGAGGCAATCATCTTCACTTCTGCGTCAGGATCAAAGTCAATAAGATCAACTGAAATATCTTTGTCGTAAGTATCTGGCTCCCCGAACAATTCAGCCGTTACGGCCTCCATATTGGATCTGTTAGCCCTCATATAGTCTTTGGTCACTTCGCCCCGGTCTGCGAGGTCAACTCTTCGAACAAACGAAGGGATAATCTTTCGCAGCTCAGTGAGCATCATGTCGGCATACTGTTGAGATTCCGGCAAAGGGTCAGCCGACATGCGTAACAACATCTGCTCGTAGGCCTGGCCAGTAGCATAAATCCCGACATTACTTTGGGCTGATGCTGGCAACATTCCGCGTACAGCGTCAAGGGCTTTAGCTTTGGTAGCCATCCGGTAGACAAAGTCAGAGTCGCCAGCAGCTTTAGGATAGGCGGTTCTGACATAGTCTAGGACCTTACCGATACAAGAAGAATAAGTGTCGAAGATTCTATCCATGTCCCCGATGTAGCGAGTTCCTTGAGACGACGAAAGAATTTTTTCGTCGCGGTAGTACATGTAGCGTCCGTTGGGACGAGAATCATATTCGATATAGCGAGTTGACTGTTCAAGATAGGCGGCGAGACGGCCCCACTCTAGAATCTTCGTGAGAAGGTTAGAAGCCTGCTCACATGCAAGATGAACCCCGCCTAACTGAGCAACCGAGTCATCTCCGTATTCGAAAAAGACTTTGTCATAAAGTTCCTCAGCCCGTTTCAACCCGACGGTTGCATCCACGCCTTTGTCGCCCGAGACATCAAGCTCTCCGACAAACTCGTCCAAGAAGAGTCTCCTCAGGCTCTTAGTCGTGCGGGAGTATCTCGCAAACAAAGCACCTTTCACAACTTCGGGAAGGTTCACGAGTCCGAACACAGGTAAGTCGAGGTTGGTGAAATAGTGCCTCAGAATTGCTTGTTCATCTTCTGTAAATTCTTCGACGTAGTAGCTGCTCACGCTTCCGATCGTAATTGGATTTCTGGCTAAAAGTGCGGATAGCTAAAAACTAAACTTGTCTCTCAGAAGTTAGATAACAAGCCGGAATGCGTCTCTAACAACGGAGACTTTCCAGTGTTTGGCTTTAGTGATTTCTTGACCGTCGCAAACCACCAGCTTCTTTTTTGTCGAGCTCCCCTGAAAAGATTCCCCTTGAGTGTAGTCAATGTCAGGATGAGGTAAATAACTTCCGAGCGAGGCTCTCTGTTTAGCTAGCCTAGACTGGCGCCGCCCCAACGAACTTGAGATCTGATCAATCTTTCCATCATTAGGATGGGCCTTGACTCCTAGAGGTACCCCAGCAACATTAGTTGCATTCAGGTATGTCCAAGCCGGCCCCTTGCCCAATGGTCTACCAACGGTGGCATAAGAAACGAAGGGAACCGGATCCCCGTGATCTAGCACTATCACCGCAAGATCCATTGGATATAACCAGTTTGCGGGCCTGTTGGGGTGTCCTGCGACGGTATCAAGCAGGTCACCTGCATACAGACCGACAACGAGGTCTTGCTCCAGGCTCACAAATACCGCTGCTGCTAACTCACTTTCAGATTCAAAGACGATCGATGGCTGCTGCTGAGTTGGCACTCCCCAAGTCCTGTTGCGCTCAATCACCATTGCTAGCTACTTTGCGAAGCTAGGTTGACCAAACCTCTATCGATCGCTGCTTTGGCACCCAAAGCAGTGGAGGCTAGCTGCTTGTCTTCTGTAAGTTTGCCAATCTGTTGGGCAAGGTCCGCAATTTTCTTAACGACTCTACAGAAGTCGCCCACCGGAAATTCATCCACTTCTAGCACGTCAGCTAAATCTCCACCTACAGCCCAGCCGTAAGCAGCTGAAATGAACCCAGGATCCACACTACGAGTGGGCTCTAGATCTGCTTTCTTCTCTAGCTGAGCCAGCCTCTTAGCCTGATGTTCAATTTCGGCAAACCGTGACCTGACAGTTTCAGAGGGAAACCATGTTGTGCCCGTGAAGTCTCTTCGTCTTTCTTCGTAGCAAAAGACGCTAAGAAGAGCTGCGAATGAGGCCTCGTCAAGTCCTGAAAATAGTCCGGCTTCGAGAGCTTCAACTATCAGAAGGTCACTCTCATGAAAGATACTAAGCAGCGCTTTGCCTGAGCTGGTGAGACTCCAGCCAGCGGTATGGCCTCTTTGTTCAAGAATCGACAGTACGCTATCAAACTGGTTAGGAAGCTCCTCAAGCACTGCATCGTTCTTGGCCTCTGACTTACTGAGCTCTTTACTGATTCGCTTCAATCTCAACTGTTCGGAACGATCTAGCTTTCGTCCATCGTCTTTAACCTGTTGAAGCTTAGCTGCTCGCCTCTCTAGCTTGCGAGTTCTGCTAGATCCTTTGGCAATTGCATCGACAGTCTGAAACTGGGCGAAGGATTTTGACAAAAGCTCCACGGCCACTTTTTCGTCGTAGCTATTAATTAGGTTGGCTGCCATGTTGTAATTTGGCCGGAAGGAAGAGTTCAACGGATAGTCGCCACTCATTGCTAGTTCTGCTACCTGAGAGAAATCCACGTATGGTGACCACAATACAACTGCGGTTCCGCTTGTATCTATTCCCCTTCTGCCCGCCCTGCCAGTTAGCTGCGAATACTGAGAAGTCGTTAAGAACTCGTGAGTTTCACCGTTGTACTTTGTTAACTTATCAATCACGACAGTGCGAGCCGGCATGTTTATTCCAAGAGCCAAAGTCTCCGTAGCAAAGATGATCTTTAACAGCCCCCTGGTGAAGCACAGCTCGACAACTTCCTTGAACTGCGGCACCAACCCAGCATGGTGGGATCCTATTCCACGCTGGAGTGTCTCGACAAATCCGTCGTAATTGAGCGCAACCTTCTCCGTGTCTCCAAGAGAGTTCAAGTGGGTTTCTATAATCTTTGCGATCTGGTCTCGCTCATGCTCATCAACCAAGTTAATTCCCGATCGCAATAGGAGTTGAGCTGCATCATCGCAGCCCTGTCTTGAGAATAGAAAGTAAATTGCTGGAAGCAGATCTTGTGAGCGTAACCGGGTCACGACATCTACAAAATTCGGGGGGCTGTAACGTTTTGACGAGCCAGTGTGCCTATTGCGGGAAGGTCCTGAGCGTTGACCGTAACGCTTATCGAATACGTAGCCTTTAGGGTTAGGCTTTGCCCCTTTGGAAATATTGATCAGGTGCAGTTTGCCGCTTCTAGCTTCCTTCACCAGATAACGATTCGTCAGAGCTACTGGGCGGATCTTCGACACCACCAATCTTGTGGTCCCTCGTATGCTTTCGAACCAGCCTTGTAATTGCTCGGAGTTAGAAACCGTCGCTGATAGTGCAACCAAGATCACTTCTTCAGGAAGGTGAATAATAACCTCTTCCCAAACAGCACCGCGAAATCGGTCCTGCAAGAAATGCACCTCGTCAAGAACTACACAAGCCAAGTCTTGTAGCCCATTTCCAGCGTAAATCATGTTACGGAGCACTTCGGTTGTCATGACAACCACAGGAGCATCGCCATTTACAGAGGTATCGCCCGTAACAATTCCCACTCTCTCAGCCCCATAAGCGGCTACAAGATCTCGATATTTCTGATTTGATAATGCCTTTATAGGAGTGGTGTAAAAGATCCGACCCCCCTTGTTTAGGAAGTTAAACACACTGTATTCGGCGACAAGCGTCTTGCCAGAACCTGTGGGTGCGGAAACAATTATGTTCTCGCCTCTGTCAACAGCAGCAAACGCTTGTAACTGAAACTCGTCTGGTTCATAAGATAATGTCTCAGCAAACTGGCTAATCAGGTCCATTCTTAGCGCCTCTCTTCATACGAGCGCCTATCAGGATAGATACTTCGAATAGAATATACATGGGCAATGAAATAGCTAAGAGCATAAAGGGATCTCCGGTGGGGGTAATCATTGCACCAAATATGACTATTAGCAAAATTGCTATTCGACGATTCTTGCGAAGCGTCGCGGCCGAGAGCACTCCAACCTTCTGAAGGAAGACCAGAATCAGGGGCAGTTCGGCGGCAAGGCCAAAGGCAAGCATCATCTTGATGAAGAAACTTAAATAGCCCTGAGCTCGCAGCGTTGGTTGAAAGGTCTCTTGTGATTGAAAGTTAAGCAGAACGTCAATTGCTTGAGGCAACAGCAGGTACCCGCCAACGGCCCCAGAAACAAAGAGAACCACGCCGACAACAACAAACGGATACACGATTCGGCGTTCTTCTTTGTACAGAGCCGGAGTGACAAACCTTGCCAGGTGGTAGAAGATCACTGGCAAGGCAAGTATCACACCCCCGTAGCCGGCTACGGTCAGTGAGATACTGAACGGGTCTAAGACATCAGTGATCAGGAACGAACAGTCAACACCGCTGTTGTCGAAAAAGCTGCAATATGGTCGTTCAAGAAACCCAAAAACCTCGTCGAAGAAGATCCAGACTACAACGGCCCCAAGGGCTACCGCAAAAAGTGACCAAAGTAGCCGCATCCGCAGCTCTCTCAGATGATCGACGAACCTTGGAGAGGGAGCAGTCACGGGAGCTCCTGCTCAGGATCGACTTTTTCTCCGCCGTCAGCGACAGGCTCATCTTCGTCAGCTTCAGCTGGTGACGCGTCATCGAGTTGAGGTCTCGAAGCCACAGCTGCAGAATTTCCTGTCAGAAGATCTTCTGTTTCTTGCATCGAACCTACGAAGTCGTCTCTTAAACCAGATGTGACTCTGCGAGCGTCTCCCACAATTTTCCCAAATCGTTGCGCGACAGCTGGGATTTGATCAGGGCCGACTACTACAAGCAATACAACGGCTATTACAAGGAATTCCCAGGGATGTACGCCAAGTATGGACACGACAACAATATAGTCTCAAACAACCCTACTACCCCGCAATTGCAGAGAAGCTGTCTACGTATCGGCTAAGTCTGACATTATCGTTCCAAGAGCAAGCTCATCTTCGAGCAAGTCGTGGAAATCGAGAAGATCATCGTGAGTGATTGGTTCTCCGATATGCGTTTCAAATAACTCTGCGGGAAGCCTCCAAGTGGTGAAAGCTACACCAGATGCAACAAGCAGGTCAATAGTGCGAGTCTCTGCCGACTTCACAACGGTCATTTTGCAGTAAGGACAACGGAATGCATAGGTTCCTGAGTTGTCGTCTTCACAGATTCTAACGTTTACATCACTTGTGGTGAGCTCGACGTCTCCACAATCTGAACAGCTCGCACGAATTGTAGCCATTAGTCGTCTCTCCTAGCTTGGACACCTGGTCTTGTTTTCACTTTCTAAGATTCGGCATAGAAGGAGCCATACTTAAGAGAACATTCGAAATTGGGTGAATCGACTACCTGAAGCAACCCAAAGCATTGCCCGGGCGACCTATTTTTGGCAAACACTTACGCAAAAACGCACTGTTTAAGCGATCTGTCGCTGTTTGAGTTGGCTACTATTGAATACGACCGATGCGATCTACAGGCCAAAATCTCATAAAGGCTTTACCAACTACGAGCTCTCGTTTGATGGGTCCGAGGGTTGATCTTGAATCACTCGAGTTGGAGCGGTTATCCCCTAGCACAAAGTACGAATCTTCTGGAATTTGAACCATGTCGAAGGAGTCTGTGTTCAGAATCTCTGGTGAGATGTAAGGTTCTTCTCCGATAGAGACGCCATTTATAAGTACAGTTCCGTTTTGCATTTCAAAAGTTTCACCAGGCAGACCAATAACCCTCTTAACAAGCTCAGAGTTCTCATCGGTTTCATCCGGGTTTCTAAAAACAACAACGTCAAAGCGCTCAATATCTGAGACCCGATAGTTAACCTTGTTGACAAGGATCCGGTCATTCACCATCAGAGTCTCTGTCATAGATGGAGTTGGGATCCAGAACGCTTGCAGTAGAAACGTTCGAATCACAAAAGCTAAAAAGATCGCTCCGGCAAAGACAACTATCCATTCAACCAGAGATTTAACAAAGCCTTCCTCATCGGATTGTACCTTTTTCTTGGAGGGAGTTGCCTGAGTATGCATCGCAGCAACTTGAGCCTGTCTTGTCTGGGGACTTTGAACTGTCGGTACTTGAGCGGAGTTCCCAACAGTACTTACTCTAGTTCTGGCGGGGTTTGAGTAAGGCTCAGAGAACTTAGTCGTCTCAACTCCCCAATCAGTCACCTTAGGAGATGGACCCGTTGATGGGTTGTGAGCCCCCGGAACAAAGTTAGACCCAGTGAAGTCGTGAAACTCCGTAGCAGCGAACTCTTCTTGAGCTCCTTGAGAGCCACCAAAAAACTCCTCTTCAGCACTCTTCTTAGACCCACCAGAGGTTGAACCGTCGCTAGGGTTGTAGTTTGGATCATAAGACATGAAATAGGAACCTCTAACAAACCATAGGCGTAACTAAGAGCCTAACGGCTTAAGCCACTTTTATGCGAATGCTTAGTCAATAACGCTCCAAGACCTTGTCTCTACCTTCGCTAATAAGATCCTGTGTGGCTAGACCGCTGCTCTCAAGTACTTCGACTTCAGAACCCAGTTTCAGCATCAATCTCTGGAACCAGGCTTTGGCCACCACAACGAGCGTTACATCTACAGTACCATCATCATTACGTTCGATTTCTTCAGTTGGATAGGCTTCAAGCACCCAAAGCGACGATGGGTTCAGCCGCAGTTTGACTCTTGGAGCACCCTGGGCTGCTGTGAACATCTCTGCGTGGTCGGTATCGGAAGCTTGACCGGTAGAACTTTCATGTAGCTCCAAGCTCTGAATTCGATCGACTCTAAATAGTCGCTCGCTCTTAGCCAATTGACACCAGCCCTGTAGATACCAAAAGCCCGAGTCCGCCACTAAGCGCCATGGCGTAACACGTCTCGTAGTATTAGAATTTCGGCCGTATGAATAGTAGTTTATTGTGGTATCAACATTGGACTCAATCGCCGAACGAAGCTCCGCCAGCAGCTTAGAATCACCCTCTCCTAAGCGCACGTCAATCACCTCTGATTCATCTACCCCAAGGGCCTTTGAAAGCTTGGTCAGAGCGCTTTCCAAGGCAGGGGCAAAACTTTCGCCTGACAGCTCTCGCGTTGCTTCTGTGGCGGCCAACAGGGCAAGCCCCTGGCTTGGTGTTAGCTGCAGCGGTCGAGAAAAATAATCAGCAAGACGAATCCAAACACAAGAGTCCTCATCAATCTCCACATCAACCAGGGCATCTGGTGTATACGGGGGTATTCCAACCATGTAGACAATACTCAGATCATCCAGGAGTTCATCTGGTGTAAGGTTGAATCTCCCTGCAATATTGGCTAACTCCTCGCCAGGGTTTGCGACTATCCAAGGAATAATACTAAGAAGCCGCTTAATCCGCTCATGCGCTGGTCTTCGTGCCATGGAGCTCACCTACCCTTCCAATCTGTTCAACGAACTTCGCCCTGATTGCCGGTGGGCCCTTGATCTCCGCTGCGTCAAGGAGGTCGATTACCATCGCAAAGAAAGGCTCAATCGAAGAAACCGGGACTTCAAAAAGGGCTGAGCCGTCGACATTGTGAGACAAAGCTGCCCGTTCACCTAGCAAAGAAGCCGTGCTAGTAACCCTGTCTTGGTCTACCCAAAGCTGGACCAGCTCAGGTGAATCTCCATACTCCCAGGGGCGACGATCGTGGGCTTCGGAGTCAGTACGAAACCACTCGACTGTGTCATCGATGGAAATGGCTGAAGTGAACCTGTCGAGTCTGAAATTCCGTTCGGCTCCTCTCGTGTGATCGAAACCAATGAGATACCATTTGGCACGCTTAAAATCGAGTTTCCAAGGCGACACAATTCGGTCCTGATCCCCATAAGAAAAACGGACCGAGTTATTGTCTCGGATCGCAGCAAACAAGGTCGGTAGTGAGTCATCAAAGGAGATATTGCCAAGAACCTCATTTCGAGACGAAACTGGCGTTGCGCCACCTATCTTCCAAATACCTTCGGCCACGTCGTCGGTATCTATCTTAGTACTCAACACCGCGAGGTTGATTGCTTCTAATTCGCTCTCGGTCAGGTTTAAATCCGGCAAATGATAATCTTTACTTGCAATGCGATACCCCTCAACGGCATCGGCCCCTGAGAAGGAGGTTTCTACCTCTATTGGTACCCCCATGGCTCGAAGATCGCCCTTATCCCGCTCAAACATTCGCAAGAAGCTATCGTCGTCGCCTGAAGCATAACCCTCAACCTTATCTCGCAGTTCCTTGGCTGATAAAGGGCGCTGTGTGTCCAACAGCGCCGCCGTTAGATTTAAGAGACGTTCCACCTTTGACATTAAACCCCCTACAACTCCTCTATTAGTTTTTCTACTCTTGAATCTTGACTCTTGAAGGGGTCCTTGCACAGAACCGTTCGTTGAGCTTGATCGTTCAACTTTAAGTGCACCCAATCAACTGTGAAATCGCGTTTTTTCTCCTTAGCCTTCCGAATGAAGTCTCCTCGAAGTTTGGCACGCGTGTTTTGTGGGGGAACCTCCATAGCTGAAATCACAGCCTCAGAATCCACCATTCTCTGTGCCATGCCAGCTCGTTCCAAGGAGAAAAATACACTTTTTGACCTTTGAATACTGTGGTACTGCAAATCTAGCAATGCAACATTAGCGTGATCCAAATCGACATCGTTCTTTGACATATAGGACTCAATCAAGTTCTTCTTGATGACCCAGTCGATTTTTGCTTCCAATGCTCGCAGGTTGTTGACCTCTAGCGCCTCTAAGGTTTCTGACCACATCTGCAGTCCGAGCTTCTCATCTTCAGGCAGATCATTAGCCTCAGCATAATCAAGGGCAGAATCGAGAAGTTCTCGTTGGATTTCTAGTGCAGTTGCAGTGGTTCCGCTCGCTAACTTGACTGGTCGCTTTAGGTCAAGGTCGTGGCTAATCTCCCTGATGGCTCGGATGGGATTCTCTAAAGTAAAATCTCCGAGCTCAATTCTTTGATCCTCGACCATTCGCAGCACCACTGCCATCGAGGCGACCTTAAGGTAGGTTGTATACTCGCTCATGTTTGAATCGCCTACGATTACGTGGAGCCGCCTGTAAGATTCGGCATCTGCATGGGGCTCGTCTCTGGTGTTGATAATAGGTCGAGATCGAGTAGTCGCCGACGACACACCTTCCCAGATGTGTTCAGCCCTTTGAGAGACCACAAACCTCGCCCCTCTAGAGGTCTGCAGCACCTTGCCAGCACCAGCGAAGATTTGACGGGTGATAAGAAACGGAATTAGAACTTCGGCGTAGTGGCTCATCTCATCTGAACGTACCGTCAAGTAGTTTTCGTGACAGCCGTAGGAATTGCCGGCGGAGTCAGTGTTGTTCTTGAACAGGTGAACGTCGCCCTTGATGCCTTCTTCCGCTAGTCGCTCTTCGGCTGCGATCAGAAGCTCTTCGAGAATCAGCTCCCCAGCCCGATCATGAGCCACAACCTCACCAATAGAGTCGCATTCTGCTGTGGCGTACTCAGGATGTGACCCCACATCCAAATAAAGTCTTGAGCCGTTAGCTAAAAACACATTAGATGAACGCCCCCAAGACACCACTCTCCTGAAGAGATAGCGAGCCACTTCGTCGGGCGACAAGCGTCGCCTCCCGTTAAAGGTACAAGTCACCCCATATTCGGTTTCTATTCCGTAGATACGACGCTCAAGCTGCACCGGCCCAGCCTAGCACTACAGGCGCCTCGGGTTCGGACAAGCTACTACGAGAGTGACTCGGCAATAGCACTGTTCTCTAGACGTTCAAAGCAGCGGCCAGCGTCTTGCCGGTGAATGACTCCTACTTCTAATTCTTCCGGACCTAACTCACGGTCCCCGGCAACAGCTGCAACTGCACGCTTTAGGGCCGTAGGCAAGTCGGATTCAGCCTCATAATTTGCAGCCAGAACTTCCCTGATTGAGTCGGCTTCTCCACCCAACACCGCAAAGGAGTCTTCATCATTGACCGAACCGTCGTAGCGGATGTGAAAAATTCGATCGCCTTGCGCATCCAAACCAACTGAAGCAACTACTATCTCAACTTCGAGGGGCTTAGTATCGTGAGTAAAAATCTGACCCAACATCTGAGCATATTGATTGGCTAGGGCTTGAGGGTCGACATCCTCACGCGAGTATGAATAACCCTTAAAATCTGCGTGCCGGATGCCAGCGATTCGAAGCTGGTCATACTCGTTGTAACGCCCCACTCCGGCGAAGGCAATCCGATCATATATTTCTGAGATCTTGCGCAGGTTCCTCGACGGATTCTCTGCACAGATGACAATACCCCCGTTAAAGACTTGAGCTACTAGCGAGCGCCCACGCGCAATTCCCTTTTGGGCAAAATCAGCCCGGTCTTTCATTAACTGCTCAGGTGCTACATAAAATGGCATCGTCATG
>JAHDFH010000003.1:15495-86614 GCA_020628305.1 Acidimicrobiales bacterium
AAATCTCATCCTCTTCAAGCTCTCGATATCCGTCTTTAGTGATCACTGCAACAATTGGGTAGATGCCACGCATGGTATCGGGCCCTCCCGTGGCCGAATCATCGTCTGCTGCGGTGAACAGAGCTTTGATCAATAGATCTACTATCTCAGTCTCAGATGCATCTGGATCATAGTCGAGCTTTATCGCAGTCCGTGCAAACATCGAACCCGACCCTGAGGCAACAAAGTCACTCTCTTCGTATCTTCCGCCAGTCACATCGTAAGCAAATAGCCGGCCTGACTCTTTTTGGACATCAAAACCAGCAAAGACCGGAACAACGACCATTCCCTGCATAGCTGCTGGAAGGTGAGCTCTAAGCATCTGCGATAGCTGATTTGCCTTACCTTCTAAGGAAAGCGAGCGGCCTTCCACCTTTTCGTAATGTTCAAGCTGGAGCTGAAACATCTTAACCATCTCTACCGCCGGACCTGCAGCACCCGCAATCGCAACCCCTGAGGTTCGATCAGCCGCAAAGACTTTTTTCATGTTTCTGAAGCTAATAAGATTTCCGGAAGTTGCCCTACGATCACCTGCTATGACAACACCCGAATCAAACCGAGCCGCAACAACTGTCGTGCCATGCGTGATAGCTCCCACATCCGCCTTGGGGTTTTCTCCCAACTCAAACGAAACATCTTGGCCCATGGCTTTTAACAAGCCACTGAAACTCGGCCCGGGATCACTTTCAATTCTAAACGAAGGTAACGTCATAGGGACTTTAGTTTAGTATTTACGAACCTCAATAGGGCTGACCCTACTGACCGCCCTTTTGGACATAACCTTTGACAAACTCTTCAGCATTTGTCTCAAGCACGTCGTCTATCTCGTCAAGAAGGTCATCTAGTTCCGCTTTGAGCGCTTCCCCTTCTTCCGATGCACCAGGAAGCTCTTCGATCTCTTCTTTAGCTTCGTTCGCTTTTGATGATTTGCTCTTCTGTTCTCGTTCAGCCATGGTTTCCCCTACTACCCTCCAGCCTTATCTTAGTCGTAGCTAGTTAGAGAGTCGAGCCACCAGCTCAGAAGCACTGTTCACCTCATCAAGCAAAGCCCCCACCATAGACTTTGTTCCCTTCGTGGGATCCATCATTGGCACTCTTTGCAAGGACTCCTCACCGGTGTCAAAGACAATAGAATCCCAGTTAGCTGCAACCACTTGGGAGCTGAACCGTTTCAATACCTCTCCTCTAAAGAAGGCCCTGGTATCTTCGGGCGGATTGACCTTGGCAAGCTCCAAGGTTGCATCATCGACAAGAACTTCCGGATTTGCCTTTAATGCTAAACATTTATCTGGTCGCAGATCATGATATTGGAGGTCCAGGGCAGCAACCCTGGGATCGGACCAATCACAGCCATGACGCTCCATGTAGCCTTCTAGCAGATACTTCTTCGTCACCCAGTCTATTTGTCCGACCAGGCTAGTTGGATCAGACTCAAGCGCAGACAAGGTTTGCTCCCAACGTTCTAGGACAAGCTTCCCAGAGGTCTCCCCAACTGATTCTAAACCATACTGATCAGACCACATCTGGGCCTTTTCCAGCAAATCCCATTGCAGGCCGAGTGCCGTTGTCGTCTTACCACTTTGCAGTTCAATAACCGCATCCAAGGCGAGGCTTCGACTTACCGCTTGCAAAGTAACGACCGGCTCACGGATAGCTTCCACACCATCGAGAAGCCCATCCTCAGCCATTGCGAAAACAATAGCGGTTGTGCCGACCTTTAGAAAGGTGGCCACCTGGCACATATTGGCATCTCCCACAATCACATGCTGGCGCCGGTACCTCCGAGCATCAGCGTGGGGCTCATCACGGGTGTTAACGATGGGACGCTTTAGAGTAGTTTCAAGACCAACTGGCTCCTCGAAATGGTCGGCTCGTTGAGTCAGCTGATAGATCCCTTTTGCGGTGTTCCCTGGTTGTTCAGAACCTACCTTTCCTGAGCCAGTGAAAACTTGACGCGAGATGAAATGCGCCGTAGCTACCCGCACAACATCGGAGAAAGGGAGCGCACGATCGAGTAGGTAATTCTCGTGTGTGCCGTAAGCGTTACCCTTGCGATCGGAGTTATCTTTATAGACAACGAACGTCTCGCCTGTCAAGCTCTGCTGAGTCGCTGCATTCATTGAGTCAATAAGGATCAGTTCTCCAGCCCTGTCATAGACAACCGCCGACAAAGCATCGCGGCATTCAGGGGTCGACATTTCAGGGTGAGCGTGATCTACATAATATCTGGCTCCATTGGTGAGAACTGCGTTCACGAGGTGGGTCTCGACTATAGGAGCCTGCGCCGCTCGCAATGGTGCTGACTGTCTTGCATCATTGGCGGGAGACTCGTCTACAAAGTCCCAGGCAACGGCGTTTGTCGAGTCTTGATTCAGGCTGCGAGAATAGGCGTTGATAAGAGTCGAAGAAGCACTGATAGGGTTCCACTCCGCAGCACCACGAACCATAATACCGTACTCGGTTTCGATGCCAATCACTTTTGGTATTGCCATGGGGTTTACCTACAGATACTGGCCAGTCGCCACTTGGTCTATAGATTTGCCGCCCTTAGTATCACCCTCCGAAGAGTTAACGAGAGTGCGAACGTACACAATCCGCTCGCCCTTCTTACCCGAAATCTTGGCCCAATCGTCTGGGTTTGTAGTGTTAGGAAGATCTTCATGTTCTTTATATTCCTGAGAGACAGAAACTAACAGGTCATCAGTCTTGATACCGCGCTCGTCGTTATCCAAGAACCGTTTTATGGCTAGCTTCTTAGCCCTTCGAACAATGTTTTCAATCATTGCACCAGATGAGAAGTCTTTAAAGTGGAGAACTTCTTTGTCGCCATTTTGGTAAGACACCTCGAGAAAACGGGTGTCCTCTTCGGTGCGATACATAAACTCTGCTGTCTTATCGATCATGAGGTCGATCGCCTCTTTCACTGATCTTCCCCCAGCAAGTTCAGAAGCATGAATTGGAAGGTTCTCAGTCAAGTAAGCAGAGAATATACTCTTTGCTGATTCTTCGTTGGGGCGTTCTATCTTGATCTTGACATCCAGGCGCCCTGGACGTAGGATCGCGGGATCAATGAGATCCTCTCTGTTGGAGGCACCAATAACAATCACGTTTTTGAGAGCTTCAACACCGTCAATCTCAGCCAACAGCTGAGGAACAACCGTTGATTCCATATCAGAGCTGACACCAGTTCCACGAGTGCGGAACAATGACTCCATCTCATCAAAGAAGATGATAACTGGATAGCCCTCTTCAGATTTCTCGCGAGCTCGCTGAAAGATGAGCCGAACTTGACGCTCGGTCTCACCCACGTACTTATTCAGGAGTTCTGGCCCCTTGATGTTGAGGAAGAAGCTTCTAGCAGGCTTGCCATCCCGATCAGTTTTAGGGTTATTAGCAGCAACCTTCTTGGCTAGTGAATTGGCAACTGCTTTAGCTATAAGGGTCTTGCCACAACCGGGTGGGCCGTAAAGTAAGATTCCCTTGGGCGCTGGAAGCTCATGCTCTTTGAACAGCTCAGCATGCAAAAAGGGAAGCTCCACAGCATCGACGATCACTTCGATCTGGTCCGCTAACCCTCCAATCTGTTCATAGGATACATCAGGCACCTCTTCGAGCACCAAGTCCTCAACCTCAGATTTTGGCAGCTTCTCGACCAGCACAGCCGAACGAGCATCCATCAACATGGAATCCCCTACACGGATACCAGATCCTCGCAGATGCTCAGCGATGAGAACAACTCTTTCATCGTCGCCACGGCCAACGATCATTGCTCGATCAGCCCCGAGAAGCTCCTTGATGGAAACAATCTCGCCAGACACCTCCGGTGGGCGAACGCCAATGATGTTAAACGACTCGTTAAGTACCACTTCGGAGCCCGAACGAAGCTCTGCTAAATCAATTTCTGGATGAACCTGCACTTTGATCTTACGCCCAGCCGAGAAAACATCAGCGGTACCATCTTCGTTCAAATCAAGCACTGTGCCATAGCCAGACGGAGGTTGCGTCAGCTTGTCAACTTCCTCACGCAATGCTGCGATGTGCTCTCGAGCCTCACGCAAAGTGTAAGTCAGCTTTTCGTTCTGTGAAACTGCTTGCGCTAGCTGACCCTGTGTGTCAAGCAAGCGCTCTTCAAGCACCTGCGACTTTGCGGGCACATCTGTTAGCTTCTGTCGCAAGCTAAGCACTTCTTCTTCCATTAGCTTAAGCTCAGCCCGAAGCGAATCTAAGTCGTCGGGACTACTACCACTGTCAAGGTCTGAATTAGAAATGGCTGAACCTCCCACTTGAAGAACTGTGCTGTTCTGAGAATCCTTTCGGCCAATAACCTCAGAATTGAAACAGCACTCGTTCTAAGCGAACTTTAGTAGGTTTTTTGCCAAGTAACGGGGACTCATTGGGAGATATCTCAGTGCAAACTCAGCCCCAAGGAGCGCACAATGTAAGCCAAGATGAAGGCTTCATCACGCCACAGGTCATAACGGCCAGATGGGCCGCCGTGGCCTGAGTCAAGCTCTGCTTTAACAAGAACTTCGCTAGTGGTGTTATCTCGCAGAACTTGCGCAAACTTTACAGGCTCCCAGAAACCCACCCACGGGTCATTGATTCCCGTAGTGATCAAATAATCGGGATAGTCGCAGCGTTGCACGTTTTCATATGGTGAATAGCCTGCCATTCGCCAATAGGCGCTCTCAGATTCTTTCGGATTGCCCCATTCTTCCCATTCTGTTGCCGTTAGCGGCAGGTCCTCATCCAACATGGTGTTTACAACGTCGACAAACGGAACCTCAGCAACAACACTTCTGAACAAATCAGGTCTTCTATTAGCCGCTGCCGCAACGGTCAGACCGCCTGCTGAGCCACCACGTATGCAAACTTTACCCTCTGCAGCTACTCCTTCGGCCAGCAAGTGCTCGGTGACTAATACCAGGTCTTTAAAGGTGTTAACTTTGTTCTCTAACTTGCCCCCCTCATACCAACGCCGACCCAATTCACCTCCGCCTCGAACATGTGCAATTGCAAATACCGCACCCGCATCAAGGAGGCTAAGTCGACTAACTGAGAAAGCTGGATCTACAGGAATCTCATAAGCTCCATAGGCATAGATAACACAAGGTTTGGCCTCGTCTAAATCGCCCTGGTAGATAAGAGAAATCGGCACCGATCCCCCTTGAGGCGTTTCGACAAATCTGAGCTCAGATTTGTATCGGAGCGGCTCAAAATCGCCGACTAATTCTTGCTGCTTAAGTAGTTGCGAGCGGCGAGAGATGAGGTCATACTCCATGACTGCTGGCGGGGTGTTAAGCGACTGGTAGGAATATCGAATCTTGGTCGACGCCATCTCTAGGTTTGCGCCAAGACTGAGGGTTGAGGGTGAATCTGGTTTAGGAATTTCTAGGGTCTCACCTGTTGCTATAGACACTATTCCCACAGAGGCAAAGCCTTCAATTCTTTGAGCTAGTAGCAAATGCCCAGATACCACGTCGATACCATTCAGCACAGTGTCAGATTCGGCTATGAATTCCTGCCAGTGTTCGATTGCCGGGCTGGCATCTGAAGTAACCATAATCTTAAAGTTGTCGGCTCCGTCACGATTTGTAAGTATGTAGAAACTTTGTTCGTGGTGCACCACAGAATATTCAAACCCTGACTGCCTTGGAGCAAACAAGTTAGGTGATCCTGGAGCATCAGACGGCAACAGATAAACCTCGTCGGAGAGCTTGCTAGAAACAGTAATCTGGATAAATGAATCGTCCTTTTCGCGATCAACCCCAACAAAGAATCGATCATCGTTTTCCTGAAACCGAACCTCGCCTGCTTTAGGGTTCTTCCGATCCACTAGCACCACACGGTAGGGACGGTGCAGCTTGTCAGACTGAACATGGTAAAAATATTGACTGTCCATTAGCCATGCGGTCGAACCTGATGAATCAGTAATGCCCGTTTCAACGTCTCTACCACTTGCAAGGTCCCTCACGAGAAGCGTTATTTCTTCATCGCCGGTAGCGTCGAAGCCCCACAACAGAAATTGGTGGTCAGGCGAAATCTCAAATGCGCCAAGTGAAAAATAGTCTTTGCCCTCAGCCTCTAGGTTCTCATCAAGAACTAGCTCCTCAGTCTCTCCACCTTTACGACGGCGGCAGTGAATTGGATAGCTCTGACCCGCCACGGTACGGCTGTAATACTCCCATCCATCGACTTCTACTGGCACCGAAAGATCTGTCTCTTTGATCCTGGATTTAATCTGTTCAAAAATTGCTTGCTGTGTCTCTTCAGAAGCCTTAAGAACGCTATCGGTGTGGCTATTTTCTGCCTTTAGATGTGCCACAGCTGCTTGATGGTCGAAACGAATCCAAGAATATGGATCTTCTACTTCATCTCCAAACAGGTTGCGAATTGCAACACGCCTGTCCAGTCTGGGCATCTGAGCTTTGTTCATAGTGATTCGTCAAATATACTTAGAAGCGCAGCAGATGTGCTCGACCTTACGGGGGAAAGATTAGATCTGCTAAGCTAGGCGTAGGTCGGCAGTCAAGGACAGTGCAGTTGATAAGGCGAGATAACTTCAGAATATTTGCCGTTCTTTCGCAGCTTTTGCTGTTTGGCCTGTTCATTATCGACTACCTAACCCGGACCGAATCTCGCCAGGACCAAGACTTGCTAGTTTTAAGCTTCGCAGCTGCTGGATTTGGATTTTCTTATTGGGCAGCTGATTGGGAAAGAGCAGGGCGAATTCTAAAAGTTGCTCCCTTTGCTACAACCGCTGGTTTACTGAGTTTGGCTGTCGTATGGACAAATGCTGATCAGTCAGTCGGGTCCTCCGTGGCTCTAAGCCTCATCCTCGCGATAAATTCAGTTGGCGTAGGCGTTATTTATGGCAGGGGACTCCCCCTTGCTATCACTGCTCTGACTGGGGCTGGCCTGCTTATTGCCTCAGAACAAGGATGGCTTGCTACTCAATCAGCTGCGATCTGGCTGGGCACACCCATAGTGGCGATCCTTGGCGAGCTAGCAGTTCAGACCCAACCTCACCTCGCTCAAGAACGGCTCTCAGCGGCTAAGAATCTGAATCGTACGCTAACTGAGTTTAGAAGACCTCGCAGTATCTCAGACGCAGCAACTGGCATAGCTAAAGCTACCGAGCGGCTACTCAACCCTGCCTACGTCACAGTAGTTCTAGCAGGTCCAGACATGGAGCTTGTAACAGCGAAAGGTGGCACGGCCCTCGATGCTACGACTAAAAAGCCTGACTCTAAAACTGCCCAGCTAGTGGTGGATGCCATCGGCGGAGCCAAACCTGAAGTGATTGACTATGACGGAAATGCGCTACTGGTCTGCCCTATCCCCTCCGCTGACCGCCCGGCAGGAGCGGTTGTAGCTTACCCCTTCCCTCAGGCCGATCCAGAGTTTCTGACAGAGACGGCCAGCCTGTTCAGCATTCAGATCGGCATGGCCATTCAGCATCTGTACGAATTTGATGCCTTGGAAAAGGCCGCACGGACCGATGAGCTGACAGGCTTAGGCAATCGCAAACACGCAAATGAGCTTGTTAGCGCCCTGCGAGGCGGCGATGCCCTAATTCTTCTCGACCTCGACGGTTTCA
Source organism: Acidimicrobiales bacterium (assembly GCA_020628305.1). Classification (GTDB taxonomy): domain Bacteria; phylum Actinomycetota; class Acidimicrobiia; order Acidimicrobiales; family SZUA-35; genus JAHDDW01. Next base: position 23,135 of record JAHDFH010000003.1, read on the forward strand.
AAGCAGTGAACGACTCGCTCGGGCACCCAGCCGGAGACCAAGTCCTACGAGACCTTAGTAAGCACTTGCAAAGCTGCCTACGTGATTCAGATACCTCAGCCCGGCTTGGGGGCGATGAGTTTCTTGTAGTTGCCAAGCGAGCATTTGCCGACCCAGAAGCCGTCGCTCGAAGAATCCTTACAGGCTGGAACACCCCAGAAAGAAACACAACATTAAGCATAGGTATAGCGCTCCATGATGCTGAAGTTGAGCCGCAGCAAACCTACAAGCGAGCCGACGAGGCGCTTTACGAGGCTAAATCAGCGGGGAAGAACCAGTGGCAGCTTTGGCGGGCAGATTCATAGCCGGTTGTTGGGCTCGAAACTCGATAACATCCGCTTCTAGATCTTCTTTGATAGACCCGATCGGAAGAACCTGAAGCACTCCTTGGCCGGGAGTCTTGAGCAGTTCAACGATCTCGTCCGGAGACTTGACCCAAACAAGGTCGCTACCGCTGATAACAAGATTCGCCGTTACGATTTCTGCACCGAGCTCCCCTCGCATAAACTCGAATACTTGACGGATGCCTTCAAGGCGAGCACCTGAGTCGAGTAGCGCCTTGATTACTTTCAGCTCAAGGAGTTCAGTGTACGAATACTGACGTCGACTGCCAGAGCCAACTGCTGCAGCAAGGCTAGGAGTTACAAGCTTTGTGCGGGTCCAATGGTCGAGCTGACGGTACGTTATGCCGACGATTTCAGCAGTCTGCTTGGCGGAGTACCCTCGTTCGTTCATTGGCTCCCTTTCAGTCATCTAAACTACAGCAAGGTAATACTACCCAGAAAAATCACTTTTATAAGTTTCTTAAGAAAAGTCTTCGGGCTTCACATCATCGAGAAAGGCTCTAAGCTCTTCAATGATCTCTTCTTCTGAAGATTCTGACTGCTCTTCACCTTTGTCGACAATGCCGGCTTCATCGACCACTGTCTCGGCTGCAAGGATAGGGCTATTGGTTCTGACGGCTAGAGCTACCGCATCTGATGCTCTGGCAGACACCTCAATTGTTTCAGCGGCAGGGCCTTCAAGTCGAAGACTTGCATAGAAGGTGCCGTCTTTGAGGTCCGAGATGACCACACTGATAAGTTTTGAGTTGAGGCTAGCGATTGTGTCCAAGAAAAGGTCGTGCGTCATCGGTCTAGCCACCTTGGTTCCTGACACAGCAAGATCGATGGCGTGGGCCTCTGGTCCCCCAATGAAAATGGGAACGAGTCTACCTTCACCTTCGGTTTCCTTTAGAATCAGAACTGGTGAATTAGTTGGCATCTGAATTTTTACACCAACTAGTTCCATTTCGACGGTCATGGGGCCTCTTCTGTGTCTTGCACTTTGAGGAAAACCAATTTGAACTTGCCAATCTGCAACTCGTCTCTATCCTTTAGAAACGTTCGCTCAGTTAGACTTTTGTTAACGTAGGTGCCGTTCATGCTGCCAAGGTCAATGACCTCAAACTCCTCACCATTGGGAGATACCTTTGCATGACTTCTAGAAACTGTGACGTCGTCTAAGAAAACATCGCAGGATGGGTCTCGACCTATGGTCAACTCCTCGGTTCCTAACGCTATCCGGGTGCCCTTCTTGGGACCTGAGTAAACCACAAACGCTGCGACTGACCCTTCTGGCAGATCAGTAACGTCCGGAACTTCTTCTATGTCTAGTGGGATTGGCTCGTAAGCAGCCGTGACATCGTCAACCCTCTCCGCCTTCTGAAGCTGAGTTCCACAGGAGGAACAGAAGTTCGCTCCAACCACATTTTCGTAATCACACACGCTACAAGCTGCCATTACTTTCCCTCCAACAATTCAAGGTAGGCCCTTGAGCTTAGCAAACTATCGATAACTTCAAGGTTCTCGACCTTAACTCTAAAGAGCCAGCCTTCTCCATAGGGGTCGGCATTAATCGCCGATGGCGCATCTTGTAACTCGTCATTAACCTCAACAACGGTGCCAGTAACAGGCGAGAATACGTCAGAAACCGATTTAGTTGACTCCACTTCGCCCAGCATCTCTTGGCTACTTACCACTCGATCAATCGCTGGAAGCCCAACGAAGACAATCTCACCGAGCGAATCTTGGGCAAAGTCAGTAAGCCCCACTGTAACTACACCCGCTTTGCGGTCATAAATCTTGACCCACTCATGGTAACTTGAGTAACGCAGTTCTTCAGGAACATCCATTGCAGACAATCTAGTCGAGGGATTTCACGCTCAACAAACGGCTAGGTGCTTTTAACCAAATAGGTTTTCACATAGTCAAACAATACGGAATAAAAGCCAAACAATAGACCCGGCACGCTCAGTATCCACGCTCCCAACACAAGCTGGTCTGCATAGAACGCTTCAGTGGATCCGCCCAGAAACATAGGAAAGGCAAACATTAAAAAGAAGGCCCCAGTTTTACCAGCTTTGGAGACCTTGACTACTTCTCTGCTCTTAAGCCAAACCCAGGCTGCAAGCGCAGCCACCAACACTTCTCTCAGTAAAGCCAGACCCGCCAACCACCACGGTACCGCTCCTTCGATGACTATTGATGGAACCGCAACCGCAAACATCAGTCGATCGACAGTTGGGTCAAAAACTGCCCCAAACTGAGATCTCTGGTCAAGCTTACGGGCAAGGAAACCGTCAACCCAATCAGTTGCGCCAAGAAACCCTAATAACCAAGCTGCGACCAGTGGGCGGTCCAAGGTGAATAGGAGGTACACAAAGTAAGGGATCGCACAGAGGCGAAGCGCTGTGAAAGCGTTAGGCCATGTCCTGATCTGCCCTCGTAGGTCACTCGCCATCTGTTAAGTATAGAACGACGCCATCTTTGTTGTACGCAGGACTGTAGCCAAGTGTTTCGATCTGGGACGCGAACTCAGCCTCAAAGTCAGAGTCAAACTCTACAAAATCGCCCGCCACGATCAGAACCCCGTCGACGTTACCTCGTGTAGCCGCTACAGCGCTGAGCGTCTGTAGGTCTGAATCGAATTCCACAAACGATGCCCTACCTACCAACTTTGCTAACGCTGATTCTGAGGAACGGACTCTGGCACCATCTGGGATCTCAACTATTGCCTCATCAACAGCGTCGGTCTTAGCACTTGCAGCCCAATTCCAGGGCTCCTGTGATATCGAGATCGGAGAGTCAGCGACGTAGAACACTAAACCGGCAAAGGCAAGTGCGGCTACCAATCTAGGATCATTAAAGACACGACTGACACCAAGTTTGCCAAGTCTCTGGAGAGAGTACGCCAGAGCTATAAACGAGAACGCTAGCAGGAAAGGTCTTGGGTCTCCGTACTCAATGCTGCCAGAAGTCGCAAGATAGACCGCAGCTAGGGGCAAAGCTGGGAAGAGGTACCTAAATGACAAAACAGGTAAGAAAAGCAGCGGAGCCAACAAAGCCAAGATCAGATCTACGTTGGCAGTAGTTAGCAAATTTTGTGACCAACTAAACTCATCAATCCCAAAGATTGGCTGAAGTACCAGCAGAAAAACAAAAGCCCAACCGGAACCAATCGCAACTGAACGGATACCTCTGGCTGTTCGACCGTCACGCATCAGCACGAAACCCCAGACCGCCACTAACAGTCCGAGATCCGCTCTCAGCAGCAAAATACAGATGACACATATCCAGTAGTAACGCCACTTGGTTGCTGCGCTGGCATAGGCCATAGCAATCACTAACGGAAGCGCCAGAGTTTCAGGCGAGAAATCAGATACAGCTAGGTCGTGCGTCATTGGGTGAAGCAAAAAACTGGCAATTAGGGCGAGAGACGCTGCCAGACGCAAACGAATAATCTGACGAGCAAAAGCCCACAAAGGGATAACGGTGATTCCAACAGCGAGAGCCTGTCCAACCATTAGGGCTTGCACTGGCTCAAGAAAGATCGATAGCAAGCTCAATGGAAAGACAGCTAGAGAGCCGTACAACTCGATCACAGAGTGCTCAATCCCAGTGGCAGGAAGATCTGATACGGTACCGCTGGCAGCAGATTTGATTGCTTCTGCGTAGCGAGCGACACTAGAACCAAGACCGTTACGCTGATAGTTAGCTAAAGAAAACCTTGTAAGGACGCCAACGAATACAGCAGCAGCAAACGCTGGAATCCAACGGTCGGCTAAACCAGCTTCAGCCCTCGATTGTGCTTTGACGTACCAGCGGCGAGCGCTGCGCTGCAAGTGAGCAATTTCCACATCCATACACTAGCGCAGCCTGAGATTTTAAAGGCGCTCAACACTTAAAGCTGAAACAGATTCAAACAGCGGTTCAGTCGGGCTGACTGGATTTGAACCAGCGACCTCTCCACCCCCAGCGGAGCGCTCTACCAAGCTGAGCCACAGCCCGAACCATGCTGATGATATCAGCCCAACAGCACTTCTCTCAACAGATTAAGACACAACAGATGTATCAGGCCGGTACGCTGCCCAAGCAAACCAGAAAGCGTCCAGGTGCGTCACGGGCTCGAGCCGATCGATGTCTGACTCCCCATCAACTAGTTGACCAATTATGCTCCAAGTGCGGCCCTGCGAATCACGAAAGTTGTCTCCGTCTGGAGTGAGGCTCTCGATCCCCTCGGGAAGTCGAAACACCCCGGTTTGCCCGATATCTCTGCCCTCGCTTATTTCTGAAGAATCAAGCGCAGAGTTAAGACCTGACCTGTGCAGTACTGCAAATTCATCCTCGATTAGAACCACGCCAACATCTTCAAGCAAGCTAAACGGCACCGCCAATGCCTGACCTTCAGCGGCTATCCCAACTACCCTCTCCTGCGCTGGCAACCTTGGGTCTGTTTGCCCGTCGAATAAGAAACCAATATTGTTGGTGTCGTAACCAACATACGGGTTACGACCGTAACGCCCTTCTTGTGCATTCTCTTCGTGGAACTGGCTCAGAATCCTACCATCCGGAAAAGCCCTAGAGAACTCTTCAAACGACACTGTCTGAGCAGGTATCTTGTTCAGATCAAGACCGGCATAGTGGCCGAGCACTCCCTCACCTGTGAAGTGGCTCCATAAGGATTCCGTCTGACGGTCATACATTAACAAGGCTGAGTTTAAGAGCGTGCCAGAAACTCCGAAATCTAATAGCCGAGAACCAACCCGCCTGTCGAAAGCTAACGCCGAGTTACACAGTGGACAGAAGGTGACGGTTACAGGCACGCCGCCTATCTCTGTGTTGACAATCTCATGGCTGATCATCACTCTTAATGGAAATCCTACAGCGTCGCCATTCACTTCAACTAACACAAGCGGCTCGGTGGGAGATGTTAGATAATCAACCTCATCAACTCCAACAAATTTCGGTTCATCGATGGGAGGGATGCCATCAACTCCAACACCCCCAGATAGCACGTCATTAGGATCGATCAAAGCCGGAGGGAATCCTTCTGAGACTTCTTCGGCTCTAAGCACTACGTCTAGTGCAGAGCCCGCTGGATCTGAATTGTAATCAAAACTGCTGTAGGCCTCGTCGACAACTTCTATGGGTTGCACCTCATCTGCTGCTAATTCAGTATCCAAACCAATGTTGGTGGAGGCAGATGAGTTTCCGCCACATGCGGCAGCAAACGCTATTACGCCAAAGACTAGGAGATGCTTTTTCATGCAAGCTTCAACAGCAATGCGACTCTGAAGATTCCGAACCCCTAAGTTCCCATCTCTAAACTATCGATGCAATAAACACAACAGCCCGCCAAACTAGGTAGGCAACTAGTGCTGCTATGAGGACCCAAAAATGCCAGGGAGGACCGTCAACCGCAACTTGGTCGCTCGTATCAAGTTCTGCGCCGCAGTCGTTGCATTCTTTCTCAGCTGTCTCAATCTGCTTGTCGCAGGTGTCACACCAAGGCACTAGTCTCGCCTAACAACCAGAATAGCTAGATCATCGGTGAGCGGCCCTTCAGCAAAGTCTCTAGCGGCTTCGACGAGTGAAGAGGTCATAGCTTGAGCCGAAACAGTTGGGTCTCGTCGAACCACTGACGCAATGCCATCCTCACCAAACAAAACATCACCCTTGCGTGCCTCAGCAAGGCCATCAGTGTAGAGCACTGCCACGTCATCTTGTTCCCAAGAGATTTCCCTTGAGTGGTAAGTGCCCTTAGGGTCAAGGATCAAAAGTGGACCCGTTGCCCCTAGTGGCTTAACCTCTCGATCGTGCCAAACAAACGCAGCAGGATGCCCCGCTGATGCGTAGCGAACCGTGTTTGCGTCCTGATCGAACACCAGAACCACAAGCGAAATGAACTCCTCACCTCGCTCAAGCACAAACATCTGCTCATTAAGTTCTTGAAGTGCTTGCCCAGGATCACGATACTGCAATAAAAACGCTCGGAGCAGGTACTTTGCTTGTAGGGCTGTAATCGATGGTTCAATGCCGTGTCCTGTCACATCACCAATCACTGCTGCTATGCGATGATCATCAACTCTGAACACGTCATAGAAGTCGCCCGACATGACACCGCTGCTAGCGTCATAAGCTTGTCCAATTTCGAGCCCGGGAAACTCTGCGAATTTAGACGGAGCCAATCGCGCTGCCCATTGCAATGGGGCCAGTTCCTCCTGAGACAGAACTTCTCGCGCCTTTTGTTCAACCTCTACCCTGCTCTCAGCGATCTTTGCTATCTCCATTTGCGCACCTGAATAAAGCAACGTAACTGCAGAGGGCAAGGCAAGAAGGGAAACAATGATTGCTGGAAACAGGCTAATGCCAGCAATTGTTACTGTCGCCATGGCTACAGCAGCAAGAACGGTGAAGACAGCCATCTGGATGTCCCTGCGATAATCGTTGTTTGCTAAACGCCACAGATCATAATCGACCTGATCCTCAGCTAACCGCTTGACGACTCGATCTTGCCGACGCGCTGCTCTTATCCAAACAACAGCAGCAAAAGCTGAGACTAGAGCACCTAAACCTGGCAACACATATTCCACTAACATGATCCTACCCGCAAAGAAAAATCGAAGATGTGACCTTCGTAAAGAGATTACTCGTTACGAAGCCGGACCCGCATCTTTATTGGGGCCGAACCAAACTCATAGGCGGAACGAAGCTCACGTTCGATGTATCGAAGGTAAGTCTCGTGGAGCTTTCGATTAGCGAACAATGTAAATGTTGGAGGATCTGTAGCACCTTGCGTTGCGTAGAGGATTCTTGCCCCTTCTGGTGCTGGCTGTGCCTGTTGCGCCCGACGGACGATAGCGTTTACATCTTTAGTTGGAACTCGCTTGGAGTAAGCTTCAATAGCATCGCTCAACGAGGGCATAATTTTGTTAACGCCCTTCGATGTGAGAGCCGACACTCGATGCACCGTAGGCGAGGGCAGGAATGAAAGGCGCCGCTTGATTGAATCATCTAAATCGAGTCTTGCCTGGGTATCAATCAGGTCAATCTTATTGATCACTATGACGATTGGGCAGCCCGCTGCGTCCACTCGTTCAGCAAGCCGTTGGTCTTGCTGGGTAACACCTTCTGTAGCATCGAGTACTAGAAGCGCAATGTCTGCTTTGTCAACGCTCTTCAAAGTTCGAAGCACAGAATAGAACTCTGTGTCGTCATCGATTTTAGACTTGCGACGCATACCAGCTGTATCTAGAAACTTAATTGGCCCAATCTCTGTGTCTATGGTTGTGTCTACGGTGTCGCGAGTTGTACCTGCAAAGTCATGGATGATTGACCGTTCTTCACCAATCATCAGGTTAAAGAGGCTGGACTTGCCGACGTTGGGACGGCCAACAAACGCCACAGCGAAGACCCGTTCCTCTTCGCTACTTGGCTCGGGTGTTGTCTCAGCTGGCAGACGGTTTACGACTTCATCGAGCATGTCTGCTACGCCTTTGCCATGTAAAGAACTAATAGCAAACGGTTCGCCTACTCCTAACCTCATAAAGTCCCAGACTGCAGTTTCCAATGCATCAGTATCAACCTTGTTAGCTGCCAACATCGCCGATTTAGCCTTGCGATTTATAACTGCTGCGGCTTGCATGTCCTCTGAGGTCACCCCAATGCGAGCATCAACTACAAGGATTGCCACATCAGCCTCAGCGAGAGCAGCCTCTGCTTGGACAGTGACCTTGTCATCGAGCTCAGAACCACCCTGCATCCAACCGCCCGTATCGATTAAGGTGAATTCGCGTCCTTGCCATTCAGCGTCGGCTTCTTTGCGATCCCTGGTGACTCCAGAAACGTTCTCAACAATCGCTTCTCGGCGCGCCAAGATACGGTTCATTAGCGTGGATTTACCAACGTTTGGTCGTCCGAAAATAGCAACTTTTGCCATGGTCATAGCAGCACCTCAAATATCTGGAGCTAGTCCAGTGTAGAAGGGTTATCGAAAAGGTGGTTCTATATATATGACCCAGAAAGCTCCGCTAGTGTAAATACCATGAAAGTAGCTATTGTTGGCTCAGGCGTTTCCGGACTAGTCGCAGCTTGGAATTTAAGCAAGTCCCATCAAGTAACGCTATACGAAGCAAATTCCCGACTTGGAGGGCACGCCAACACTGTTCGCGTGGATGTCAACCCATCCCCGCTTTGGATAGATACGGGTTTCATCGTGCACAACGATCGAAACTACCCGATCTTGACAGATCTCTTCAAAGAACTTGGCGTAGCTACAACACCTAGCAATATGAGCTTCTCCGTCTCGTCTCCAAGTACTGATGTCTACTACCGGGCAACTAACCTTGCCTCTCTCTTTGCGCATCGGCCAAACCTTGGCAACAAAGAATTTCTGAAAATGTTGTACGAGATCCATAAATTCAACAAAGTGGGCCGTGAACTGCTCTCCACGAGCTCCAAAGATGTCACGACTAAAGAATTCGTTGAATCACTTCAAATGAGCGACTTTTTCCTCACTCATTATCTCATACCGTTAGGTGCCTCAATTTGGTCCGCAGACCCGGGAACTTTTCTGGAGTTTCCAGCCGAATCGTTGCTCCGATTCTTGGATAATCATGGATTAATCAGCTTAGGCAATAGGCCGCAATGGAAGACCATTGTTGGAGGGTCAGTTCAGTATGTCGCCAAGATAGCTTCTGGCCTAGAAGAACGTGGAGGTGAAATTCTTCTGGATGCTGCAGTGACTGATATTACTCGAGCGGAAGCCTCTGTCACGGTCTCATCTGCTGCTGGGACGCATACCTATGACAAAGCCATTATTGCGACTCATTCTGATCAAGCGCTGCAGATGTTGTCAACTCCAACTGCGCTTGAGTCAGAGCTTCTTGGTTCCATTGCGTACCAACCCAACTCAGCGACTCTTCACACTGATACATCCTTAATGCCCCCAAACATGAAGAACTGGGCCGCCTGGAACTATTCCCATAATGCCACCGACCAAGATCTTGCAACTCTTACATATGATCTCACACTGCTACAAGGACTCGGCACCAAAAAACGCTACCTAGTCAGCCTCAACTCTGACCACGCCATCGATCCAGCTACAATCCTGGCACAGTCCAATTATGCACATCCCGTTTTTGACATGGCCGCTCTTAGAGCCCAACGGCGCTATGGCGAGCTGATCAAAGCAAGTACAGCAACAAACACGTACTTTGTTGGAGCTTACTGGCATTATGGGTTCCATGAAGACGGAGCAAAATCAGCAATGCAAGTAGTGGAAGCCATCGAGCAGAACACCTGATGCTTACACCCGGAACCCCACAAGCTCATTTTGCGAAGGTCTGGCATCGCAGGAACTATCCCAAGGTAAATGAGTTTTGCAGAACTACGACCATGATCTGGATCGACCCAAGCAGCCCAGAAGAGCTTTTCAAAAGATCACGTTTTTGGAGAGTGGGAAAGACTGCACCGATTCGATTCAACCGCACCGACTATTTTGTATCTGATGAACCTGACTTAGGACAGGCAGTAAGAAACAAAATAGCATCACAGCTTGGTACAGATACAAGCGGCGAGCTACGCATGTTGACACAGCCACGAATCTTAGGCTGGCTGTTCAACCCAATAACGGTATTTGTGCTCTATGACACTCATGGTGATATCAACGCTGTCTTACTTGAAGTCACAAACACCCCCTGGAAAGAAACTCAGCACTACGTTCTTGCTCCAAGCGAGGACGAGGGGTCGAAGATTGCATTCGAGAAGAAAATGCATGTCTCACCGTTTCTTGGGATGGACTACCAATACCTTGTCGAGTTCTCAGCAGATGGCTATAGGATCAATGTCATAGATGGACAAGGCCAACCCATCGTCGAAACGGCAGTCAGAACAGATGACTCCACGGCGATAACCAATCGGCTCAGCTCGGCTGTGTACCGCAATCTCGCAAGCACATTAAAAACAAGCGCCAGTATTCATTGGCAGGCGCTAGTCCTTTGGCTCAAACGTGTAGGGTTTAAACCACATCCCTCACGTAAGCAGTAAGCATAACCTGGGTCTCTTTCCGACAAACTTCCGTCGGTTGAAGCTAGACTCGCCTTAGATGGCAAGGAAGAGTGCTCTTGACTGACCGGCAGACTAACACCGCAAAACTACTTGAGAAATCACGCTCGATTAGACCTAAGCTCCTCAGCCCAAACTCTTCTCGAGCGATGCTGACCAAGCTGCTTAACCGATCTGTCTACGGCAAGCTAAACATTATTGAATCTGGGCACTCCCCTATAATGATTTCCGGAAACAGACCTGGACCGGCAGCCGCCATCGAGGTTGTAGATGCTAGGGCATGGCAAGCTGTGGCAGTTGAAGGTAGCGCCGGTTTGGGCAGGGGCTACATGGAAGGCTGGTGGGATTCACTCGATCCTGTTGCTGTAATTTCCTTTCTTAACCTCAACCTGCGATCTCTTGATAGCGCAAGAAACTTCCTAGCAAGCATCGCAAGTCCAATCTCGAAGCTTAAGCACTCTGTGTTCAAGCCAACCGAAGTTCGAGGCGAAGACAGAGACAACATTGGATCGCACTACGACATCGGCAACAGCTTCTTTGAACTATTCCTAGATGAGACTATGACCTATTCATCAGGGATCTTCAACTCCCCAGATGACTCTTTGACTCAAGCAAGTCTTAACAAGTATGACCGCCTAATCGAGCGTACAGGCATAACCTCAGGCTCGAAAGTCCTGGAAATAGGAACCGGCTGGGGTGGGTTTGCTGCAAGAGCCGTGGAGACAGCAGGCTGTCAGGTAACAACTACCACCATTTCCGAAGAGCAGTACGACGCCGCAGCGGCAAAGTTCACTGACCTCGGCATTACAGTTGAACTACGCAAGTCTGACTGGCGTGATCTCGACGGCGTCTATGATCAGCTAATTTCAATCGAGATGATTGAGGCGGTTCACTGGCGAGATTACCCTGCGTTCTTTTCAAAAATTGCTAACTCGTTGCGCTCTGGTGGAACCGCCGGGATTCAAGCCATATGCGTTCCCGATCGCAACTATGAACGAATCAAGCAAACAAAAGACTTCATTCGAAAGTTCATTTTTCCTGGAGGCTTCCTACCATCAGTCGAGCTAGTAGAGAGCCACAGCCGCCAAGTTGGCTTGGAGACAATTGAGGTGTTCGATATGTCATCGCACTATGTGACGACCCTGCAACTATGGCGAGAACGTTTCGATACAGCTGCGGATCGGCTCAGTGAGTTGGGTTTAGATGAGCAGTTTCAAAGACTTTGGCGCTTCTATCTGATGTATTGCGAATCAGCATTCACTCAGCGCTCATGCACCGTCAACCAGATCCTCTTGAAGAAAGCTTAACCAATGGAACAAACCCAAAAAGTTGAAAAAGTGCTGCTCTGCGCTCCCCGAGGGTTTTGTGCTGGGGTTGAGATGGCTATTAAAGCCCTTGCATGGATGGTGAAAGCTTTCGAAGCTCCCGTTTACTGCTACCACGAAATCGTCCACAACAAACTCGTAGTTGAAAACTTCAAATCACAGGGTGTGGTTTTTGTAGACAACATTGCCGAAGTTCCTGAAGGCAAACCGATCATGCTCTCAGCCCACGGTTCTGCCCCCGAAGTGGTGGCAGCGGCAAAAGCCAACGGCAGCTACGTCGTTGATGCTGTCTGCCCCCTAGTAACCAAAGTGCACCACGAAGTTAAGGTCCGGTCTAAAAAAGGTTACAGGATTGTCTATGTAGGCCACGCAGGTCACGAAGAAGCGGTTGGCACAATGGCTGTTGCCCCAGAATCCATACACCGAGTTGAGTCAGTTGAAGATGTAGCTCAGTTGCCAGAATTTGAGGAGCCAACTGCCCTACTTGCACAAACCACGCTTTCGCATCGCGACTGGGCAGATGTGGCAGACGCCGCTAAAGAGAAGTATCCGGATATTTTCACCCCGACCAGAAGCGACCTTTGCTTCGCCACAACCAACAGGCAGGCAGCGTTGATGCAAATTGCCAATCGCTGTGATGCCTTTGTAGTAATTGGATCAGCCAACTCATCAAACACAAACGCTCTTGCCCAACTAGCGAGAGAATCTGGTTGCGAAAGCGTTTACAGGGTGAATGGCCCTGAAGAACTCCCAACTGATATCTCGGGCATTGTCGGTGTGACTGCTGGAGCGTCCGCTCCTGAACATGTTGTTCAGGCAGTGATTAAACAACTCGCACCCCAAGACGGGGTCGAAGAAGTAACAGTTACTCAGGAAGATGAATACTTTCCTCCACCACGCAACTTAAGAAATCTTTTATCCGGCCTGGAAGCAGCTGCATCGCTTGCGTTGGGACAACATCCGTCCAATCAACCCGAGCTACCCGACCGCTATCTTGATGCCTCAAGCGTTCTAGTCGACTAGCGAGCTCGCCTCATCAAAGACACTTTGCAAATTAAGCTGTACTTCCTCGGAATAGGTTTGCACAGCTGAGCGTTTTACCCTGCTGCCCTCCTTTGTTGGTGGAAGCATTGGTTCTCCAATGACCAAACTGCAACGACCAGGACGAATCCACAGACGACCTTTGCCCATAATCTGTTCCAAACCACCAATCCCTACCGGCACGATCGGCACCTGGGCGCGCGCAGCAATAAAGGCTATCCCGGGTTTGATTGGGAGAACTTCTGCCCCGCTGAAGCGTGCCCCTTCTGGGAACATTACAAGGGGTTCGCCCTGGCTCAGAACTTGCTCGGCCAAGCCAAGCGCTTGCCGGTCGCTGGCATCACGGTCAACAGGAAACCCGCCCATTGCCCTCAAGAAAGAACCAAGAACTGGCTTTTCAAAAAAAGAGTTCGCCCCCATGAATCGTAGGACCCTGTCGCTGGCTTGAGTTACGACGGGGGTATCAAGATATGACCTATGCCCCGCAGGGGCAAGAATAAATCCACCTGCGCTTGGAATGTTAGCTGCGCCTTCGACCTTCAGACGAAGATAGCTCTTGCAAATTCCGCCCATTAGTCTTCGTCCTAAGCGATACGCTCTGCGTTGTGCCTGCGACATAGGAAAGTCGCCAGATTGATTGGCTGCCTGCATCTAAACAAGCTCGCTTACTCTATGAACAAAGTTCCCATCACCTAGAGCCTGTGACAGTCTTTCAGATTCACCAGCAGAGATCACAAGGCTGAGGAGACCGCTATTTGAAGATACAGAGTGAGCAATAGACAGATCATATATGTTTACCCCATTAACAGCCGCTAGCCGAGTGATCTCGGCAATCTGTCCGGGTTCATCGCTGAGGCTGAGTTGCACAAGACAGAACTCAGAGACATCTCCAACAATGTGCGGCAAAGTAGAGCGCCATTGCCTGGCGGACTCTAGGTAGTTCAGCAGAGACTCCGAATCGCCCGACGCCACAATTTCAGCGAGGTCACTAAGCGACTTACTTAAGTGATGTAGATGGTTTGAGATGCTCTTTGAATTTGCTTGGCAAATGTCAACCCACATATTCGCGGCGCCGGCAGAAACCCGGGTCATATCTCGGAAGCCGCCACCAGATAGAGAGAAAGCAAGCTTTGGATCATTTGAAGTCTCAGTAACGGCAGCCATAAGCGCAGCTGCAGTTAGATGGGGAACGTGGCTAACCTGAGCAGTTAGCTCATCATGTGTCTTAGCGTCAAGAACTAAAGGTTGAGCACCCAAAGACCTCACAACTCGAAATACTTCGTCAAGGGTTGAGTCAGCACTCTCGACGCTGGGTGTCAAGATCCATGGAGCGTCACTAAAAAGAGTTCCTCTGGAACCTTCTGGACCAGATATCTCTGATCCTGCCATAGGGTGTCCGCCAACAAATCGAGGATCCTTAACGCTTTCGCAAATCAAAGACTTAGCAGAGCCCACATCAGTTACGATTCCCTCGGTTTGTGCAAGTGCTTGGACTACAGTGTCCACAACCTGCCCAACTGGAGTTGCCACAAAAGAGATATCGGCTGTTGGATCAATGCCAACCTCATGGGCGTACCCCATGCTTTGCACTGCTTGCGCTGCCGCTGTATTGATATCTGTAACAGTGACAAACCAGCCAAGTTCGGCCAACCTTGCCGCTATAGAACCACCAATTAGACCACAGCCAAAAATCTGTGCACGTCTACCCTCATTCATAGCTCGTTATCACCAGCCTGAGCTAAATCGGGCCTCAGCTTCGTAGCCGAACCGAGAAAAACATGCTGAGGAGCGTGTGAGGATTCAACATGGACAAAACACCTAATCACTCGCTCCATTGAACCCTCGACAAACATCTCTTGTGCACATAGTAGCGGGACGTCCCCCAAGTCGAGTTCTCGCACTCCCACTGCGGGAGCAACAGATCGAATATCTGAAGTGGCTGTGAAGAATATGCTGACAACATCATCAGAAACTAGGGAGTTACGCTTGAGAATTTCTTGGAGAAGCAGAGCGGAGCGCGACTTAACCTGATCAGGTGTATCTTCTGGTACTGAAACTGCTCCCCGAATCGCTACTATAGCCACCCCGATACCCTAGCCGTTGTGCCGAATAGTTGTGATTGATTTCTGTAAATCATTCACTTCGTCCTGCATGAGCTGACGATACTCCCCTGGAGCGAGTTTAGGATCTGCCAAACTCCCAATTCGAGTTCGAACAAGCCGCAGACAAGGTCTTCCAATAGCGTCGCACATTCTTCGAACCTGGCGATTTCTACCCTCATGGATGGTTAGCTTGAGCAATCGATCAGCCGGACTGGTTGCTTTGGCAGGCGCTGTGGGTCCATCATCTAGTTCTAAACCATCCCTGAGGCGCTTAAGGTCGCCTGGAGTAGGGGTGCTTTCTAGATATGCCAGGTACTCCTTCTCTACACCGAAACTTGGATGGGTGAGACGGTAAGTAAGGTCGCCGTCGTTAGTAAGCAGTAGTAAGCCCTCAGTTTCGTAATCTAGACGACCGACCGGAAAAATTCGATGAGCGGAATCGACGAGCTCTGTAACTACTTTGCGCCCTCGATCATCTGAGGACGCTGATATGTATCCGGCCGGTTTGTTGAGCAAAAAATAGACAAGATCAACTTGATGGGAGTACGTTACCCCGTCAACGGTTATTTCGTCCTCGGACGTCACCTTGTCACCAACTCGAGCGACTTCGCCGTTGACAAGAACTCGGCCTTCGGCAATCAACTCTTCCGAGAACCTACGACTAGCAATGCCGATGCGGGCCAGAACCTTGTGGAGACGTTCAGGCGTTATCGACATTACCGACTGATTCTTCGACCAAATCAATGACCGGTTCGGGGTCTGTTAGATCAATCACTTCGTCAGACTCATCCGGCATGAGCATTCCGTTCTTAGCTGACTCTCGAGCAGCAGAAGCTCCCTCGACTCTCAATGCGTTCTCTAGCACCTCGAGTACTTCTGCGGAAGGCACAAAGTCCCCGAGTGATGGCAGTTCATCGATGCTTGATAGCCCAACGCTCTCCAAGAAAAAGGACGTTGTACCATATAGGGTCGCTCTACCAGGGCCAGAATCTTCTCCAACCTCTGCAACGTAGCCTCGCTGAAGCAAAGTCTTCAATACCCCGTCTACATTCACGCCACGAATCGCTGACATCTGAACCCGAGAAACAGGCTGTTTGTAGGCAATGATCGAAAGGGTTTCTAACGCAGCTGCTGACACCTTGGCAGTATGTCCGCTCAAAGCAAAACGTTCCATGTACGGAGCCATATCTTTACACGTCTGATAGCGCCAGCCCCCAGCAATAGCTGCGAGCTCATAGCCAGCACCCCGCTCTTGGAGTTCATCGCGTATATGTTCGCAGAGTTGCCTTACGCGTTTCAATGGAATCTCTACGAGTTCTGCTATCAACAACTCAGGCATTGGTTCAGTTGTCACCAGGAGTACAGCTTCTATTGCTCGAATGGCCTGCGAATCGTCCAGTTCCGCTTTAAATGCTTCTTTTACTTCATCCGTCATAAGTGTCTACCTCATCAATACTTTGCGTAACGCTGACCGTTACCGGACTCAGTCGCAACTCTCCATCAGATTTACTTTGTTCGATATCAATGATTCCCTGCTTGAAGAGCTCGAGAATAGCTAGAAAATGAACAACAATCTCCAACCTCTCCATTGAAGCATCAACGATGTCCCGATAGCGCAAGGACTCACCCTTCTGCAGACGGCTCGAAATGCGCTCTATCGCCTGCGGGACGCTCCAACGTAATTGAGCCACGTGGTGTAGTGACACCTCAGGCACTGGCTTTGGAGAAGCCAGCTTAATAAAAGCTCGCTGAAGTCTGTCTGCAGTCATTCCTGAAAGTGGATCTGGAGTTAGATCGATGTAAGGCTCTTCCAAACCGACCGATCGTGGCACACTAAGGTTGGCGCCCGAGAGAAGCTCTTCGATAACTTGAGCAGCGTCTTTGAATGTTTTACACTCAAGCAGTCTCGCTAGTAGTTGGTCCCGCTCTTCCCAAATTCCTAGCTCTTCGTCCAAAGCAGCTTCTGAAGCAGCTGGGAGCAAGCGGCGACACTTTAACTCAACTAAGGTTGAAGCAATCAACAGAAACTCGGTAGCGACATCTAGATCGCACTCGTCCATCTTAGAGAGTTCAGCCAGGTAGGCATCTACGATCTGAGTGAGATCCACTTCGTACAGATCAACGTCATCTTTGAGAATCAAATGAAGCAGAAGATCAAACGGACCTTCAAATACTTTTGTCTGGACTGTGTAACTCACCTCCTACAGCTTAGACAACCTGTGAGCCACCCGCTCCCAAAGACAACAAACTTCCTCCCAGATCGCCCATTTCAACTACACTCACAAGAGTGACTTACCTCGACAAGATCATTGACTTCCACCGCCAGCGAACCCAAGCTGACCGACGCAACATCTACGCCGTCAAAGAAGCCGCCCAGCAAAAACCCATGCCCCCAAGCTTCGCTGGGTCGATCCAAAAGACATCAGCTGTGTCTGATGTTGCCCTGATAGCCGAAATCAAAAGAGGTTCACCGTCTAAGGGACAATTTGACGTGTCGGGGCTACTCCCCGTCGAGGGCTGGGCGCAACAGTACGCTGAGGCTGGAGCCAATTGTCTTTCTGTGCTGACAGACTCACAACACTTCTTTGCTGAGCCAGAGGATTTGGCTTCGGCTGCGAAGACGAAGTTACCTATCTTACGCAAAGACTTTACTGTTTCTCAACTCGACGTTCTTGATGCCAAGATCATGGGCGCATCAGCGGTGCTTCTGATTGTTGCTGCTTTATCTGATCAGGAGTTAGAAGAGTTCTACGGACTGGCCACCGAGATAGGAATCGACAGCTTGTTTGAAGTCCATTCCGACGAAGAGTATCGGCGAATCAAGCACTTGGCACCAAAGATCGTTGGCGTCAATCAACGAGATCTGCAGAGCTTTGAAGTAGACATCAATCGCGCTGTGGAGGTGGCTGTTGCTCTTGAGAGCACCACTATTAAAGTTGCTGAATCAGGAATCGAAAGCCGAAAAGATGTTGAGGTTCTGACCAAAGCAGGCTTTGATGCAATTCTTGTCGGCACCTCGATCGTCGAGAGCTCAAACATTCAGGAACAAATTCGTTCACTGCTCGGAAGTTAGATCAGCTCCTCTATTTCAATTGTGGCCCCCGATTCGGCACCTGTTGCCCGGGGTTCGATATGCGAGCGTTTGATCAGCGCTAAGCCAACCGTGACGCCGTCGCCTGATGCTATCGAGGTAACACGGCCAATGCCTTGGTGATTGCTGGAATAGAGTTCTTCCTTAGAGAAGGTACTGGTACTTCTAACTCTGGTGAGCCGCACGGGAGGAGCCACCGACCTCGAATCCATGCGAGCTACTAGCTCTTGACCAACGTAGCAACCTTTATTGAAATCAACGGCCCCTTCAACGACTCCAACAGAGGCGGGAATAGTCTCAGCATCAATTTCCAAACCATAGGCTGGCACTCCAGCCTCTATGCGCGCCAAATCGTAATTGCCCTGATCTGACAGCTCACTTGGAAAGTCTAGATAGTCCCCTCCGAACCAGGCTGGCCAAAAACAGTCGACCATTTCCGGCGCTTCAACTTCTTCCCAAGTTGATAGCAAGGCCTTCACCATGTCGTGAGACTTGCTACGTACTGAACCCACTTGCCGGACACTTAGATTGAAACTGACATTTGACCGCAGCACAAACCTTTTTAAACGCCCCATGAACGCTTCACCTCGCCCAGCTTGCAGGTAGGCCTCAAACGATTCTTGACTAGTGCGCTTTAGCCTGAACCATGCCACCATCTTGCCTTGAGGGCTCAAGAGAAGTGATGGCGAAGTTTCGCCCACTGCTAGGCCCGCTACGTTCGAGCTCACCTGACCGTGCAAGAAGCTTTCGGCATCAGCCCCTTCTACAGTTACCACCTCTAGTGACCTTAAAGCTACATGAACGTCGTTGTTCACTTTGACTCGGTTCTTGAAAACATTTGCCGAGCTCCTGTAACGGCTGCCAACAGGACTTTAGCCTTGTTGAAACATTCAGCGTCTTCAGCTTCGGGCTGAGAATCAGAAACGATCCCAGCGCCAGCTTGGACATAACAACCGCTTTGGTCCCAGAACATTGTTCTTATTGTGATGGCTGTGTCCATGTTGCCTGAAAAGTCAAAATACCCGACAACACCTGCATAAGGGCCTCGGCTAATTGGTTCTAGTTCAGAGATCAGCTCCATGGCCCTAACCTTAGGGGCACCAGAAACAGTCCCTGCAGGAAACGTTGCCTTAAACACCTCCACCACGCTTTTGTCCGCACTCAATGTGCCCGACACTTGCGAAGTTAGGTGCATAACGTGGCTGTAGCGCTCCAGCTCCATGGTCTGATCAACTTCAAGAGATCCGAACTCGCAAACTCTCCCGACATCGTTGCGCGCAAGGTCGACCAACATAACGTGTTCTGCAATTTCTTTGGGATCAGCTTCGAGGCATTTTGCCAGAGCTTCATCTTCGTCTGGCGTCGCTCCACGAGGCCTGGTGCCGGCAATGGGCCTTGAGGTGACCCGGCCATCAGCGACTCTCACCAAAGCTTCAGGAGAACAGCCAACCAAGGATAACTCTTCGTTTTGCAAGTAATACATATAGGGGCTGGGGTTGGTTTGCCTTAGAACTCGGTATACATCAAGCGGCTCGGCCGGATCACTGATTCTGAATCTTTTCGATAGAACTACCTGAAATATGTCACCCTTGGCGATGTATTCTTTAGCCTTTTCGACAGCTTGACAGTACTGATCTGTGGACGATACTGGCGAATACTCACACACCCCACCGTCTTTAGGGGGGTGTACCAAAGGTTCTGAAATTGGTGTTGCCCCGTCGGCTGCAAACAAATCCAAGGAGGTACACGCTGAGTCATACAGACTTCGCAATTCCTCCCTACTAGCGCCACTAGGAATATATGCCGCGCTAATAAGGGTGACTTGCTGCGTCCAGTGATCAAAAACTGCGAGGTCACCTATCAAAGAGACAACCGATGTAGGTGAGACACCTTCACCACTTGCCAACCCAATGTTTTCAATCTCGTCGATCGTTTCGTACCCCCAGAAACCAACCAGTCCAGAATTCAAAGGAGGGAGGTCGATATTCTTTGGCGCCTTTAGGTTAGAAACAAGATGATTTACAGCCGCAAGGATGCCTTGATCAAGCGGAGTATCGCTGACTGGCAATGCACCCTCCACTTCAACGTTTCGGCCACGAGAAACTAAAGTCGCCTTGGCACGACGGCCCACGAAAGAATAGCGGTTAGCTGTTGCATCATCTTCTACGGACTCAAGCAAAAAGCCACGCTCATTTCGGACGCAGCGAAGAAAGATCCCAATTGGAGTTGTCAAATCAGACAAGAGCTTTCGCCAAACAGGCACAACGGTATGGTCTGTGGCCAGGTCAACAAACTCATCAAAGGTAAGGCTCATAGATACAGCCCCGTGTGAGAATCATCCAGCCGACTGGCTGCTACAGCGTGAACGTCACGCTCTCTCAGGATTATGTAGTCACGGCCAGAAACCTCGACTTCATATCTGTCTTCAGGGTTGAACAGAACGCGATCTCCGAGTTCGATTGACCGAGCATTCGGCCCAAGGGCCACAACCACCGCCCATGTGAGTCGTTTCTCGACTTGGGCGGTCGCGGGTATCAGTATCCCGCCTGTTGATTTCCGGTCACCATCGGCCTGTTCGATATCAACCAAAAGCCGATCGTTTAACATCTTTATAGCCAGTCTATCGCTACTCTGAATATCGCTCGGTTGTGCCATGAACATGCAACTTTAGCAGCAAAGCTAGGTCTTGAGTACCACAAGTTCTATTGCAGGCGAACTGCCGCGATACTAGCTACAGATTCTTAGGAAAATGTCGATTAAACTACGGCGAGGAGTTGTTGGCGTTGCGAGCTGAATCATTCAAATTGGTACCGAGAAAGAAGATTTTTGGCATGTTCGCTCTTTGCGTTGCCTGCATTGGCCTCACAACCTCTGGCAACGACCCTTCCTACGCCCACACAACCCTTGGTGAAATTCCGGACCAACTAGCTTCAGGCGAAGCTGCTAACGCAACCCAAGACACCGCCAACAGTAGCTCGAACCCCAACGTTGATTCTTTTGAAACTAAAACCCAAGAGCAAGCAACGTCTGGCTCACAGGGGGACCCTAACAACAGAGCCACGGACAGCGCTTCGACGAACAACCCCAACGGTCCGAGCGACAGCCAAACTAACGGAACTTCAACCCTAGGTTCATCCATTGCTTCGCCTAACAACAACTCGGCTGTCCCTTCAACAGCCACGGGCCAAACTGCACAATCAGCAACACAAACTACTTCAGCACCTTCGCAATCCAATAACCAACCAACCACAACAGTTGCCGTAACGCAACCACCAACAACGCAACCTCCAACTACTCCAGCGCCCGCACCAAGCTATTCTGTGACAGCAATGGAGCGCGAAATTCTAAACCTGATTAACGAATTTCGCTCCAGCCCTAACGGTCGACTAAAACGCGTCAAGCCGCTCCCTTCAGAATGTTCTAGCACGGCGGGGCTCAGTCCTTTGATTCTCAACAACGCAGCCTCAGTTGAGCTTTCAAGAGACTGGTCACAGAAGATGGCCGCTGCCAACGTAATGTCACATCGAGCAAGCTCCGAGCAACGCACGATACTAGAGCGCATAGGAGCTAGCTTTTACACCTGGGGTGAGAATGTCGCCTGGCAGAAGGGATATCGAACAGCGTCGGGCGGAGACGCTGCTGTAGCGCTTGTATTCTTTGAAGGCTGGCGGGAATCCGATTCTCATTTCTGCAACATGGTCAACCCCCGGTTCACCCACACTGGCATTGGACACCACTATGACCCCAACAGTGGGCGAGACTGGGCTACGCAGAACTTTTACGGTTAACCTTGAGGACATGAGCCTCAAAACGTCTGAACTTTCTTCAATCGCCGACCAACTAGATGATCTCGTCAGAAGGATTACAGTCATGTGTCAGCAGGCGCATGACGAAGATGATGACCTTGCAACCGTCACCGAGATCGAACGACAGCTCAATCAGGCGAGTCGACGACTAACCAAGTTTGTCAACAAGCTTTAAAACGAAAGACGCCGGTGTCTCTAGGAGACACCGGCGGTGCGAAAAGGGGCGGCGGACCCCCTAACTTTCGCTTTTTTACCAGGTGGCGGGAACCTGGTAGTCACTAACTTAATTCATCTCCGACCCTTAATGTGTGACCTTAGGTTATTTTCTCTATGAGACCTTGGCGCTAGGACACAACTCTGCCAAGGAGCACTCCCCACACTTAGGTCGCCTTGCAATGCAGACTCGCCTGCCGTGAAGAATCATGCGTAGGCTGAACTCGCCCCAGTGGTTCTCGGATAGAAGCTGACACAGATCATCCTCAATGACCACAGGATCTTGCGAATCTGTAAGATCTAAGAGATTACTTAGGCGCTTTACATGTGTGTCTACCGGCAGACCTGGCAGATCGAGCGCCACCGATCGAACGACGTTTGCCGTTTTGCGCCCTACCCCAGCCAGCGAGGTAAGGTCCTCAACGCTATGAGGCACCTCAGAGTTGAACACCTCAACCAAACGCTTAGCGCAATCAATAATCCGCTTGGCTTTCGTGCGGTACAGTCCGATTGTTGCAATAAGCGGTTCGACCTGTTCAACCGAGGCGAGCGAGAGGGCTTGTGCAGTTGGGTACTCTTTGAACAATCCAGGAGTTGCCTTATTAACCCCAACATCGGTTGCTTGAGCCGAGAGAATAGTTGCTATCAAAAGCTCAAAAGCATTGCTATGCGTAAGTTCGCATTCGGCGACGGGGTACAAAGCGCTCAACTCCTGTTGAATTATCTTGATTCGCTTTTGTCGGTCTTCGGTAGCCATTCAATCAGCAATGATAGCCTGGGATGGTGGAGTCGATACTTATCAAAGGACGAGCTACCGATAGCGCCCGGTTGGCCAAGTTCTTCCAAGGCGATGGTTTGGAAAGACATCTGGATGATTTGCCAAAGCCTGAGAATGCTTGGCTACTGCTTGATGATACTGGGATCTTAGCTTGCCTTTATAAGAACCCGGCAGAAGACTCATTCGCCCTATCCGCTACTGCACTTAGCGATAGACACCTAGATTTGTTCAGCCAGTTACCTTGGTTCCACCAAAATGAAATCTGGCTTAAACCCGCAGTTGGTGAAACAGTCCACACCTTTGCGCTCCGTGGATGGCAAACTCTCCGCACTGTTGTACAGATGCAACTGCAGGAGCCACTGCCCAACAAAGCAGGGCTTTCGTTGGATACTTACGCTGGTGAAGTCCAAGCAGTTACTGCTCTCAACAACTTAGCATTTAGCAGTCACCCCCAACAAGGCAACAAAGAAGTTGCCTACTTTGAGCAGATAATCTCAGCCCATGACTTTGCCCCCGAGGATCTCCTAATTTACAGAGAACAAGGAATCGAAAGAGGTTTCTATTGGTCGAAGCCCACTGCTAGCAATTCTCGAGAAATCTATCTCGTGGCACTGCATCCGCAACTGCACGGACAAGGGCTTGGACAGAAGCTTATACAAGCCGGACTAACATTTCCAGGCACTGAAGCCGGTAGCTACTTCTTGTATGTGGAGGGGAACAACCTCGCTGCGCTCAGAGCCTACGAAACGGCAGGGTTCAGCCGGTCCCACACTCTGCACTTGATTTCACCCCCAGGGGCTACACTTGAACAGTGACTTCCCCATGGAATCCAACTAGAGAAGAGTATCGAGAGATACTGACAGAGATGCCCGGTTATCGCCTGGACCAATTGTGGTCAGGGTTGTACAAGGATGGCTTAGAGCTTCAAGAAATATCAACCCTGCCTAGCGCTATTAGAAAAGAGCTCGGTAGCAAGTTCTTTCCTGGACTCGAAGAGGTTGCTTTACAGCAAAGCGGCGATGGCCAAACCAAAAAGTGGCTTTGGCGTCTCGCCGACGACGCTCATATTGAAACCGTTCTGATGTACTATCCGAAGCGCTCCACAGTTTGTATCTCATCCCAAGCTGGTTGTGCAATGGGTTGTGGCTTCTGTGCTACTGGTCAAGCCGGCTACTCGCGCCATTTGAGCGTGGGGGAAATTCTTGAACAGGTCGCTGCTGCCACGCGACAGAGTCTGCTAGACGGCCGACGACTCTCAAACGTTGTCTTCATGGGAATGGGAGAACCCATGGCGAATCTGGCTGCTGTCATCGAAGCAGTGAATCGAATCACTACAGATTTCGGAATCGGCGCGCGCAATATCGTGGTTTCAACCGTTGGGCTCATCCCTCAGATACGTAAATTGGCCGAGCAGGAACTTCAAATCGGGTTAGCGGTTTCACTACATGCAGCCAACGACGAACTTCGAAACAAGCTCGTACCTATCAACAAACAGCACCCGATTTCAGAACTCAAACTGGCTTGTATTGACTATCGTCGAGCAACAGGCAGAAGGGTTTCCATCGAGTGGGCGATGATGGCTGGAGTGAACGACTCATTAAAGGATGCAAACGAACTTGCCGAGTTTGCGCACTCTACAGCTGCACACGTCAACCTCATCCCACTCAATCCAACCCCTGGCTGGCCGACTGTTGGATCAACCCCTGAAGTTATTAAACGATTCTGCGAAGAAGTAGAAAGATCAGGCGTTAATATTACGGTACGAAAGAATCGCGGCAACGACATCGACGCCGCCTGCGGACAGCTCGAAGCAAATACCCTGAAGATAAAATCCAAAGATGAACAAGCCGCTACCAAAGCCTGAAGAAAAGCGTCAGAGCGTTCAGAGGATGTTTGATGGGATCGCAGGCAGATACGACCTCGTCAACAGGGTACTCACATTTCGCTTAGACGTTCGATGGCGCAAGCTTACCTTGCAGAAGCTTGCGCTCAAGCCCGGAGATGTCGCTCTTGACCTAGCCTGTGGGACCGGAGATTTCGCAACCGTACTTGCAGAGCAAGGCGTTAACCCGATTGGTATAGATCTTTCTTATGGCATGCTAACTAACTACCAGACCAACCTTGGCAGGGCACAAGGTGATCTTTTGGACCTACCAATCAAGACCGCTAGTGTCGAAGGTTGTGTATGCGGTTTTGCTCTCAGGAACCTAACTGAGATTCCTCCTTTCATCGACGAACTGTTTCGAGTAACCAAACCTGGTGGACGGATTGCGCTACTAGAAGTTTCTGAGCCGAAGAACGCTTTGCTGAGAGCTGGACATAAACTCTATTTCCAGACAATAGTTCCCAGAATCGGTGCTCTGCTGTCAGACAAAGATGCGTATTCCTATTTACCTGCTTCAGTCGAGTACTTACCTAGCACCCATGAGTTGCTAGGTATGATCCAAGCCTCCGGCTTTGTTAATGCTGAAAACCAGCAGCTCACAGGCGGAATCTCTCAGCTGTTTAGCGCGACTAAACCAGAGGTCTGAACGACCTATAGAGGGTGAGTTAGATTAACCTCCTGAGGGGTGTCAAGTGCGCCCTCGTGATAAACTCGAATACGGCGGGTAAAGGTGTTCTAATGGCTACAAGAGCAATCAACAAGATTAATAGGCTCTTCAGACCGCAGCTTGCCATTGATCTAGCCCTAGTTTCCATGATTTGGGGAACAGTGGTAATGGCTTCTCGCATCACGATAAGGCCTGTTGAGCAGTCGCTATCGTTTGCAGTTGCCGCTATAGCAGCAACCATGTGGATGTTCCGACGCAAAGGTCTTTACTCAACAGCTCCGGCTCTGCCACGAACCGAAGAGATCGCTCGAGTCTTTATTGGTGTTTTGACTGGCGCAGCTGCTGTAACAATTTTTGCTTCATTCTCAGACTGGCCTTTGGGAGCCGCTGAAATCCTCATCGCTTCTGTGACTCTTTTTGCACTTCGAATGCTCACCAAAGGTCTTATCAATTCGCTTAGCTCCGAATTCGCGCCGAAGCTGTCTTCGCAACGAGTAGTGATCGTCGGGGCAGGTATCGAAGCCCAAGAAATAGTACAGCTGATAAGTGACCATCCTGAAATCAAGCTCAATTTCTGCGGAATCATCGGGAACCTCGCTGTAGCTGAACAGCACGGACTTGCAGATCAGTGGATTGGACCTACTGACCGAATGATTGATATTCTCGAACGATGCGAGATTGACTCAGCCATCATCACCACGACAGGGTTCCGCGGTGAGAGATTCAAGCAACTTAGCCAAGAGCTTTTTTCAGCAGGCTATGACGTGCATCTAACTACTGGTGTAGGACGACTCTGGGAGGGGCGCTTCGAATTCAAGTCGCTAGTGCACGAGCCGTTCATTAGCATCGGACGCAATCAGCCTCCCAGCTGGCAGGTAAGAGCAAAACGGGCCCTAGATGTGATCGGTGCAGTGAGCGCTTTGCTGCTTGCTAGCCCTGTTCTGCTTGCCGCAGCTCTAGCTATCTACGCTAGTGACCGTGGGCCGGTCTTGTACTCTTCACGCCGAATTGGCATGGACTCGCAAGAGTTCAAAATGTACAAGTTTCGATCGATGGTCATGAACGCTGAGGCGTTGAAAGAGGATATGGAAGGCGACAATGAGCGATCCGGGCCGCTCTTTAAAGTCTCTCACGATCCACGAATTACTAAAGTCGGAAGGTTCCTAAGAGAGACTTCAATAGACGAGCTACCCCAACTCATCAATGTATTGCTCGGCGATATGTCCCTTGTAGGCCCAAGACCTGCCTTACCTGAAGAAACACTCGCTTTTGATGCCGAGTTGCAACGCCGTACCGAAGTTAGACCAGGGATCACGGGCCTTTGGCAAGTTGAAGCTAGGTCAAACGCTTCATTCAATGCATACAGACGCCTAGATTTGCATTACGTAGAGAACTGGAACTTCTGGCTCGACATCCGGATACTTTTGGCTACCGCAGAACAAGTAGGAGTCTCACTTGCAATGATCCCGTTCAAACGGGTCTTCGGAACAAAAGTGTCTAATGATTCAATCGATGCAACACAACGGTCACACATTGAGCTCGTTGAACCATTCACATTCGAAGACGTAATCGACTTAACAACTAAGGACTCCAGCGATGCTAGCGATCCTGATGCTGTATCGCCAACAACACGCTAAGGACTTCTACACAGCTCCCCCAAGCACAGGCGAGTATCAACTAACATAGCGTCATGGCTTTGAGCACCACGCGTATAGTTAAGGCTTGGATCGTGGAGCTACTCAATAGCTGGATGATTGCATCGGCTTTGATCGTTCTCGCCGCCATCGCTGGGCTTTACAGTGCCATGTCTGCCAGTCCTCTTTACTCTTCGACAGCGGCTGTTGGTTTGCAAGCTATCGAGGAATTGAATGAGTCTGAAGCGAACCCAGACGCACTTTTGGCTTCTGAGTTAGCCGAAGCTACTGCTTCTGACATTGTTGACATAGTGACCAGCTCAACAGGACGAGAAATAGAAGTTTCCATCTCGTTAGACACAGACACCGAGAGCACGATCGAGTTCACTTCTGTTTCGCCCACACCTGAACTAGCAGCAGACGATGCTAACGCAGTTGCCGAAACCTACGCTGAGAGCAGGGTCCAACGCACTCGTTCGGCCCTCGAAGAGTCCCTTGCGCTTCTTGAAGTTAATAGAACCGCTCTGACGTCCTCTGCTGGCCTAGACGAAGCGGTCAATGCAACTGATATAACAGCTTCGGCTGCTCAACTCGCAGAGCTAAACGTTTTGAACGAGCGCATAGTCGATATCGAATTAGCTCTGAATTCAGCTGAATCTGCTGCCAGGACTGTGAGACCCGCAAAATCGCCCTCCGAGCCAAATTCAAACGATCTATTCACCAACACATTTTTGGGTGCTTTGATTGGTTTTGGGCTGGCAGCACTCTATGCACTCGCCCGCTCAATAACAAGCCAAGTTATACGATCACCTCGCGATATCGAAGACTTTGCTCTTCCGTTTCTTGGTGTTATGCCACTAGTCAAAGCAGAGTCTCAGATTTTCCTCGGCAACACTAGCTTGCCCGAAGCAGAAGCTGCGATATCACGGCTGCGTCTGGGACTAGAGCGCAGAAACCAGCTGGGGGGAACTAGCCAGGTGCTCTTCACCAGTCCGACTAGTTGGGGCGGAACCTCAACAGTTGCTGGCAACCTTGCAGCTGAACTGGGACGAGCACGCCGCAAAACCATCTTGCTTGATGGAGCTTTCCGCCGTCCTGACCTCCACAACGTCTTTGGTATTGCCCAAACCCCCGGCATAACAGACCACATCAACCAAGGTGTTTCTCTAGCTCAAGTTGCTCAGCGTGCTGAGGGGCTTTCTAACAGCCTGATAATTCTTCCTGGAGGGTCCGACCTTGAATCCCCCCAGGATTTGTTGTTGTCTGAGCGTCTAGAGGCATTCTTCAAAGGTCTGGTCCAGCAAGCAGACTGGGTGGTAATGGATGCTCCCCCCGTTCTAGGCCATACCGATACTCTAGTCCATGCAAAACACGGTTTCTCGGTTGTACTGCTTGTCCGTGTTGGTACCACTAAACGGGGCGATTTGAGAGAAGCGGTTGACGCTCTTCACTCAGTTGGGGCTGACATACTTGGACTGTACGTTGTCGGTGACCGCCCGGAGCAATGGCAAGAGTTGATGGGCATATCAGCCATCGATCTAACAGCCCAAAGTGATCTTGCGACGGAGAAGAGTTTCTGGGGCGAAATCAACTCCAAAGTTTCCAGCTAGCTTCACCCGCTGCCCATAGACGGTTTAGCTCTGCATACTCCCGATATGTGTCCATTCCCATCCAGAACCCTCGGTGGCGGAACATTCCCAATTTGCCGTCTGCTGCCAGCTTACTCAATGGCCCGTGCTCAAAGAAGTGGGAAGGATCGTCGCTGTCAAGATAGTGCAGGAACTCCTTTTTGAAGGCGAAAAAGCCTCCTGATACCCAGCTTTGTGAAGGGATTTTCTCTGCAAAATCTGTGACCATATCACCAACGACTTCAAGTTCGCCGTAACGGCTGGTCGGATTGACACCACAGACCAAACCGCTGTAATCGGAGTTGATGAGCATATCGAGCTCAACGGTAACATCTATATCGCCAAGACCGTCTCCATAACTGCACATAAAGTATTCCGTATCCAGGAACTTGGCAACTTTACTGAGCCGGCCACCAGTGCCAGAATCCAGGCCCGTCTCGGCCAACGTGACCTCCCAGTCATCTTCTGGGCTTACGCCAAGCTGGGTAACGAGCCCACTAGCTGTGTTTACCACAACATCACTTGTGGCTGCTTGGTAAGTCAGAAAAAATTCTTTGATATCCCAACCCTTATAGCCAAGGCACAGAATGAAACGTCGAAATCCGAACGATGAATAGAGTTTCATAATGTGCCATACGATGGGCTTAGAGCCAATCGGCACCATTGGCTTGGGAATATTGTCGGCAACATCCCTTATCCTCATCCCCTTACCACCACAAAAAATAACTACAGGGATGTCGGCGACGGATATCATGGGCTACACCAACTGCTCAGAGCTCTGAGACGTTACCGCAGAGAGGTCGATCTGAGGCTTGGTGCGGCCAGCACCTGCTTTAGCCGGGATCGTGATGACTGGCAGCAGCTTGTCTGTTACCTGGCTAAGCTGGCGACCCAGGTCCTGAAGCTCATGTACTTTCTGACGAGAGATCGGTGTAGCAAGAACCACTGCGTCTGCGAGGCGGGTTAGCTGAATAGTGGAGGCCAGATCGAGCGCAGGGCCCCCATCAACGACAATGACTTGTGCTTTTCGGGCTGCCGCTTCGATGATATTGGCCACGTTATCTCGCTTGAGTGTGGACATCCTGTTGGAAGCGCCCAATCCCAAAACGCTAACTCGAGGGTCCATTGTTTTGGTGAAGACGGTGAAACCTTGCTTGTCAACCAACGCTCCATCGTTGGCGAGTACTGCTGGAATGCCGCCATTGCGTTCGCCGTTGAACACTTCAGTAACTGCTGGATCTCTAACGTCGGCATCTACAAGCACTACCGCCGATCCGGATGTCGCAAACCTCTCAGCCATGGCGAGTGCCAAAGTACTTGCGCCGGCGCCACGCTGAGTACCTACAACGGCAACGACAAGCTTTCCTTGGAGCTTAGCCTTGGCCTCAGAACGTACACATAGCTGATCTATTACCGGGACCGCAGACCTTGGCAATGCTCTAAAGGCGGCTAGCATGTTGCGAGCAAGTGAGCGGTAGTGGGGCATCTCCGCCACAACTGGGGTGCCTAAGAGCTCTCCTACCGAGAGTTCGTCGAGTACCTTGGTTGAGAATCTTGCCCAAGCCAATGCTGCAAGCAGCCCCAACATTGCGCCGCTTATGAGTCCACCCAGAATGAATAGTTCAGACCCAGTTCTGATCGGATCCGCCTTTACAGCCTCTTCAAAGATTCGGCTATTCGCAGGAACACTGAGTGCCGCTAGCCGCTCTTCTCTCGAAGATATTTCAGCAATCAGGCGGGTGCGCTCAAAATCAAGGTCGGGCGCTGCAACAGAAAGGTTGGCTTCGTTTGCGGCTACCGTTCTGTCAATTTGGTCATTTACTTCAGCTATTTGTTCGAACAGTCCAACCGAATTGGGATCATCAGGGTCTCCATAAAGTTCGTTATTGATCTTTGTTGTTTCGGCCTGGTTGAGGCTATCTTCCTCAATCGTCTCAAGGTAGTTCTGAGCATAAGCGTTTGCCAGCTGAATCGGAATCTCTTTATTTGGATGAGTAGCAGTTATTAGCACAGCATCAGTTTCCGGCTTCTGCTCGATACTTATTGCATCGGCGACTTCATCAAAGGTCAAGACATCAAATTCATCAGCGGTTTGTCTGATAAAGCGGCTACTTGAAATAACATCTAGCTCAGTGGCTAGATACCGTTCTGGGTCTTGGTTATCCCCCACTGGCTGCCTGACGACAAGACCGACCGAAGACTCATAGCTGATGTCACTTGGAGCTACGGCCAACCCAAGGATGAATCCTGCCATTGCAAAGAGCGCAATTATCCAAAATCGACGCTTCAGAGCTGAGATAACAAATGAAAGTTCCATAAATTTCCTTCGTCTGGCTGGCTGCCAAGACTATTTACCCTCACGACGCTGTTGCAATAATCCGTATACCCGACCTAGTGCTATTGCTCCCCTCCTAGCGTAGTGGAATATCGACAAATGCTCTACTTGTTGGCCATTTGGCTTTAATTTCTTGAAGAAGTTATCGCCCTGCGAGCCCTGCTGAGATGGGTTCTCGTATTTTGAGATAACTTCGCTGAATCCCCTGCCATACATAAAGTGCTGTTGAAGAAACTTCCATAACCCTTTACGGTGTCGGTAGTAAACGATAGCTTGTGGAACGTATCTGAGCTCAACTCCGTTGTTTTGCAACTGCCAACCAAAAGCAATGTCCTCACAACGGGTTAAGGATGTGTCAAACCCGCCTACTTTTTCGAATTGCTTGGCGTGCAGAGCCATGTTCCCTGATAGAAGGTACTTTGCCCCCATAAACGTCGGAAGTTCGCCTGGAGTTGCCTGCGGCCTCCATTTTCCTTGTCCAGCGATGCCGAGTTTAGTCTCATCTAAGTATCCGCTGCATGCCATTTCTGGAGACGAGACTACGGCGTTGTAAAGCTCGGCCAACCAATCTGGATGCGCTAGATCATCGCTATCAATGAAAGCAATAATCTCTGAGGACACCTCGGAAGCTCCTGCGTTGCGTGTGTAAGCCGCTCCTTTTCCGCTATCGGCGACGACGATCTTGGTGTCAGCAAGATCAGAATCTGCTAAGACTTGAATCAGCTGTTTATGAACGCTTGACGATTGCGAGTTAAGGCTTACAACTAGCTCCCAAGACTTATCAAATCTCTGATTCTCTAGGGAAGCGAGAGTAGCCATAAATTCATTGTCGACTTCGACCGCTGGCATCACGACTGAAACTGCGGGGGTTGGAGGATGTTGGCCTTCTTTATCTGTCACGAGTTGGTTTCCCTTAATGTAGAGCCGTCCCTCAGCTTTTGGTAGTAGACAAGTGAGATCCAGCTAACTACTACCAAAATCGCTTCCGATATTAATGTACCGGCGACCGCACCTTTCCATCCCCAGAGGGGCACTAGAACAATATATGCGCCTAGCGAAAAACCAGCTGAAGCTAGGAAAAGATATCCACGCTCTTTTGCTCGACCCAGCCCTATCAGGCCGTTCATTGGGGTCCCCGAAAGCGCCATTAAAGGGATAAAGGGTAATAGCCACGGCACCATGCTTTTAGCCTCAATGAACTCTTCATCGAACAGAAAATCCAGGAGCGGTAAAGATAGATAAATCACAAAGGTCACGATGAGTGAACAACCAAACATCAATGCTGTGAACCTAACGCTACGCCTCATGTGAAGCCCTGCATCGCTTTCGTCGTCTGGAAGAAACCTCTGGAATGCGGCAGAATCGAGTGCCAACAGTGGAGTCATTCCCAACGATACAACCCGATAAGCTGCTCCATAGAGACCAGATTCTGCCACGAGGTTGTATGCGTTGAGCACTACTTTGTCGGATCCAGCTTGCACGCTACTTGCAGCTGTAGGTAGCGCAAAAGTCAAAGAGTGGTTGAAAGCTTCTCGGGTATTTCTCTGTCTGCGATAGTTTAGCCCTCTTCTAGGACCATCTTTTTTCAGCAGCCAAAGAGAATATGCGCCATAGCCCAAGCACTGGCCAACAGCAAGGTTGAGTACCGTCAGCGACTCGAAGCGTTCAACTCCTACGGGTATAGATTCGATAAATGAATACCGCTCAGCTAGCCTGAGATCAAGCGCTACTAGGGGCACCATAATCAGTGCTCTTACGGCGACAAGACCTAATCTCATCCGTTTCATAACTGCGAAGCCAAAGCCTGCTTGAACTACTGATGAGTAGATGTAGACAACTGTCACCGCAATCAGCTCGCCTGCAAATATGAAGACTGTCTCCCACAAACTGATCCCGCTGACGACAAGCGAGGATAGGCCAACTCCGATCAAGAAGCTGCCTACCGCCGCCAAGAGCGCCACTGACAGATAGGCATTCAAGGTTTCTGAAGCGGGCCGCTTGTCTCTTAGCAAGGCCGTCAGCGCTGCAAGCGCAGGACCAGAAAACACCAGAGCCCCCAGTGGTGCTGCGATGGCGTACGCGGAGATGTAGCCGCCATATTCGGCCGGACTTAGAACACGCTGCAACATTAAGAAAGAAAACAGAGTGAACGCCATTTTTACTATTTCAGAAGAGATCGCCCACAGCGTGTCCGCAGCAAGTTTGTCGGAGGCGTGCCATACCCAGTTGATAATTCTTCCCACTTACTGGGACCCTGCAACTCGTTTGTATGCTGATCTGTCTCGATCTGCTTTCAGGCGCATTAAAACGACCTTCATAATCAAGATGAATGACAGCCAGCCGCTGAGGTACATGGCTTCAGAAATGCTCATATAGATCATCGCAACTGAGATAGCCAATATCCAGACAGCCCACTCCGAGTTATGCTTAATCTCAGACCACGCAGCCCCTACTGTGCCCAACAGAATCAAGATAAATACTGCAGCACCGACAATTCCGAGTTGCAAAGTGACATCTAGCAGGCCGTTGTGAGGGTGATAAGCATCAAAGCCCACGGCTCGCCAAAATTGAATGGTTTCTTGGCTATGCACACCCCCAACAGGGCTAAACAAGCCACCCAGCCCGTAGCCCTGTAAGGGGCGTTCGGAGATGAACTGGACTGTCGTTGACCAAATATCTGTCCTCCCGCTGAACGACATATCTTTCCCGCTAGCGCTAACGACTAGACCAAGAGAGGCGAAGATAGCAGCGATGAAAAAACTTGCCATTGCAAGAGTTGATGCGACCAAGAAAGAACGGCTCCTCGTGTCGCTGCCTGCCACCATTTTGAGCCAAATGTAAACGCAAAGAGCTACAAGCGCACCTGAAATGCCTGTGATTGAAGTCGACAGTACTAGCAGCGCTGAAATGGAACCGATCATCAACCATTTGACTAGGCGCTGTGTTTCGAACACAAGCACCGAGATCAATGACAACACAAGCACCGGGCTCAAACTATTCTTATGGCTAAAAAATCCGTGCCAGCCTGGGTATGTTCCGTCTACGAAACCGTCGTCGATATGTATTCTAGTCTCGGGAAAAATCGCCACCGCTAATAAAGTCGAACCAACTACTACACGGGCGAGCCACAGCATCGAAGATTTGATATCTGAGTAGCTCAACACAGATGCAAGAACGTAACTCGTCAAGAAACCCGGAATGGTCTGCAATAGATCGAATCTTGTGGCGCTCGGAGATAACGACCAGCCGTAAGAGAACAACATCCAGACAAAAAATATAACTACTGAAAGAGATATCGGAGCTTTCAACAAAATTGGACTTGGGATCAAACTAGTAACAAAAAGCGTTGCTATGAACAACACAACGTGCACCTCTGGCCGGTTCAGCTCGAGAAACGGTAACCCTGAAACTGCCCCAATTCCAATAGCTAATGACACTACGAGTAGTGTTTTACACAGCCATCTCGCCACTGGTCCAATTTCTGATGCGTCGAGGTACCCAACCGAAGTACTTCTGGGAGACAATAACATCACTTAAGGTCCTTAGATAGTGCCAGTGCAAGCCTACTTGGAGCGGCTCAAAGAACCACTACCGACTCCCCAAACTGAATTCGCAGATCTGCTATCAAACCCCCCTTAGAGCTAACTGTGATTGAGGGCCCTAGCGATACGGTCGTTTCATCATCTAAGGTTATTATGACTTCTGAATCACCAGGATGCTTCTGCAGCGTCTCATGGAGCTGCGCTAAGCGCTCATCGGTTGTGTTGGTATGGTCGAGCTTAAGCCGAACAGGAGCAGCTGAACCAGTGACTGAGGCGTTGAATGGAGCTATTGTCTGAGCCATGAGCTTAGGGAGATCATCCCGCTTGTCTAGCCGACCCTTGATTACAACAATTCGGTCATCTTCAAGTAAATGCCCATAATCGCTGAAGGTTCTTGGGAAGACCATAACTTCGATCGCGTCGGTCAGATCGACAAGGTTAAGCACCGCCATAAGGTCGCCCTTACGGGTCCACTTTTTCGCCAGTTCAGAGACGACTCCAACAAGTGTTACGCTTGCTCCTTCCTCCACTGCATCTAAGTCTGCTGTGGCATGCGAAGCAGCTGCTGCAATTGCGTCCTCAAGCCCTCTCAAAGGATGATCTGATATGTAAAGCCCAAGCATCTCCTTTTCATGAGCCAGCTTTGGAGCTTTTTCAAACTCTTCTTTTGCGATGCGGGGGCGATCGTCAAAATTGTCGCCGTTGACGTCACCGAGCTCTCCGAACAGAGTCATGACCCCCATGTCTTTCTCGCGGCGGCTGCTTAGAGTCATGTCAATAATCTCACCGCACACCTCTAGCAAGCTTTTGCGAGCGTGCCCGACTGAATCAAAGGCGCCAGCTTTTACTAGAGATTCAATGGATCGTTTGTTGAGAACTGAGTAATCGACTCTTTCGCAAAAGTCGTAAAAGTCAATGAACGCTCCATTAGCGTTACGTTCTTGTAAGATCAGACCAACTAAGCCCTCACCCACATTCCTGATTGCTGATAGGCCAAAAGAGATGTCATTAAGTTCGTTCTCTTCAGATGGAACAGATGAGAAGTCCATCTCAGACGAGTTGATATCTGGAACCCTTACTTTTATTCCAAAGCTGCGACACTCATTAAGGTAGATTCCCGCTTTGTCCAAATTAGACTTTACGCTTTTTAGCAGACAGGCCAAATATTCAGTCGGATAGTTAGCCTTTAGATAGGCAGTCTGGTAGCTGACTAGGCCATAGCCATAAGAGTGGCTTTTATTAAACGCGTAGTCCGCAAACGGTTCCATCGTGTCGAACAACTCTTCGCCAAGTTCCCGACCATAGCCAGTTGCTTCGCAGCCCTTCACAAAGGTCTCTCGTTCAGCCGCAATTAGCTCACGCACTTTCTTACCCATTGCCTTGCGCAAGTTATCCGCCTGCGCCAAATCGTATCCAGCGAACTTCTGAGCCAACATCATTAGCTCTTCTTGATAGATACACAAGTTGTACGTCCCTGCCAAGATCTCTTCGGCATCAGGATGAAATGCTATGGACTCTTTTCGCCCGTTTTTACGGTCCGCATAGTCGTTGTGCATGTTGGCCGCCATCGGACCGGGACGATAGAGCGCTACCAGCGCTGCGATATCTTCAAACTCGGTAGGCGCCATAGAACGCATCAATGCGCGCATTGGAGAAGATTCAAGCTGGAACACGCCAATAGAATTACCGTCGCGCAAAAGTTCATAGGTCGGCTCATCATCTAGCGCAACGTTGTCTATGTCGACCTCATCGCCGGTCGCTCGCTTGATGAGTTCAAGGGTATCTGAGATCACGTCCAGGTTTCGCAGGCCAAGAAAGTCCATCTTGAGGAGCCCCAACTCTTCAACCCCATGCATTTCATATTGGGTAACTACTGGAGCTTCATTAGGGTCTTGGCCACTCTCAGGCTTTCTTTGAATCGGAAGGTACTCCGTCAGCGGTTCTTTCGTAATAACGACCGCAGCAGCGTGTATGCCATCCTGGCGACGTAGGCCTTCGAGCCCTTTTGCCACGTCTACAACTTGCTCCACCACTTCATCAGTTTCGTACATTTCCCGAAGACTGGCAGCAGCCTTGTAACCATCTTCATACTTTGGATGCTGCTCAAAGCAGTATTTAAGCGGTGTATCTCGCCCCATCACCAGAGGAGGCATTGCCTTGGCAACCTTGTCTCCAACAGCATATGGCATTCCTAGCACGCGAGCAGCATCGCGAACTGCGGCTCGAGCCTTAATCTGAGAGAAGGTTACAATTTGAGCCACATGATCTCGACCGTAGCGGCGAGCAGCGTAGTTAATCATGTCGTCTCGGTATCGAGAGTCAAAATCCATGTCAATGTCAGGCATAGAGATACGCGACGGATTGAGAAAACGTTCGAATACTAAGTCGTACTTGATTGGATCAAGATCTGTAATCCATAAGCAGTAAGCCACCGCACACCCTGCCGCTGACCCACGTCCTGGCCCAACCCGAAAGTTCTCATCTCTGGCAAACTTGATCAGATCCCAAGTGATCAAGAAGTATGAGCTAAATCCCATTGTCTTGATGACATCCAGTTCATACACAAGACGTTCTGTTATCTCATCGGTTAAGGTGTTACCCCAACGCACCTTAGCGCCTTCCATGGTCAGATGTCGGAGATAGTCATCTGCACCCTCGAACTCATCTGGGATAGGAAAATCTGGCAGGAGCGGCTTGCCAAATTCAATC
The DNA here is from genome assembly GCA_020628305.1 of Acidimicrobiales bacterium. Lineage (GTDB taxonomy): Bacteria > Actinomycetota > Acidimicrobiia > Acidimicrobiales > SZUA-35 > JAHDDW01. The sequence goes on from JAHDFH010000003.1 coordinate 60,315, forward strand.
TCAACATCGCACCGCTCAGCAATCCAAAGAGTATTGTCGCAGGCTTCAGGCAGCTCTGACCAGTCGGCTCGCATCTCTTGAGCGGTTTTCAGAAAATGTTGATCGCCATGAAATTTGAAGCGGTCGGGGTCGCTCATCTGTGAGCCAGTTTGAACGCACAACAGAGCATCGTGGGCGGTGTGATCATGTTGCTCGGTGTAATGTGAATCATTGGTCGCAAGTAACGGCGCGTTAATCTTCTTTGCTATCTCAACCAATTTTGGGTTGGTATCAATTTGGGCAGGGATTCCATGGTCCTGTAGCTCTACGAAGAGATTGTCTCTACCAAAAATCTCCTGAAGCCGCCCGGCTCTTTCCACTGCCAGATTGAAGTTATCATTCATTAGCGCCTGAAGGACTTGCCCTCCTAGGCACCCAGTTGTTGCTATAACTCCTTCGGAGTGATCGCTGAGAACATCCCAGTCCACACGAGGCTTGTAATAGTATCCCTCCATGTAGGCCCGGGAACTCATTTGAATAAGGTTCTTATAGCCAGTGTTGTTTTCGGCCAACGCAGTTAGGTGGTAGTAAAGCTTGTTGCCACCATCGGTGTTTCCACCAGAATCATCGACCTTGCCTCGTCTGCTAGGTCTCTCTTCTCGAGATGAGTGAGCTTGATAAAGTTCAGAGCCAATGATCGGTTTGATACCTTTTTTGCGGCACGCCTTGTAAAAATCCAGTACGCCATACATATTGCCGTGGTCGGTAATGCCAAGCGCTGGCATCTCATCTCTAGCTGCTTTATCAACCAACTCGTCCAATCGAGACGCTCCATCAAGCATCGAGAACTCGGTATGGACATGCAGATGGACGAAGGAATCAGTTGAAGACATTAAAGAGAGCTCGATTTGGTGGGAATCATATTTTCTAACACAGCAGGACGCTTAAGTCTAGCGAGACTAGTAGTTTTCTAACAGCTCAACCTGAGCCCATCCCCAAGCCAGCGTGTACTCAGATTTTGTTCCCGCAACCTTGTGAACTTGAACGAATTTTGGAGGGTTTGGAAATTGGATCGTTCGACACTGCTCTCCGTACTTGGCAACCATCTTCGATTCGTCAAATTGATCGATCTCAAACCGTTTAGCCAGGCGCCGCGCCCAGGCTCGTTCTTCGCCACCAGGCCGGCCTCTTGGCACGGGGTTCGGGTCGACCACACCTTCCAACAGAACAAGAGCTGATTCATCTCCAGCCCTTAGGGCAAATATGACATCCTCATCAGGGAAGGCCACCCTAGCCTTGCGTCTAACAGCATCAGACAGACTCTGAACCACTCGGGCAGATCCCGCAGCTGCTAGGCCGAACAAAACAGTGGGAGTGCCACCAATTCTTTCCAAGGTCGCCAACACAAAGCCACATATGTTCGAGTTGTTGCGTGCAATGAAGGCAGTCACCCACAAGTCTCGCTCTTTTGAGAGGATGCCAAATGCGGTTTCGCCAAAACCAGAGAGTTGAGCCATTTCCTCGAGATCGATCTCTGAGAGGCTTGAACAATCTTGGTTTGTAATGGCGATAGACACGCTCAGAGCTCCTCTGCTAACGCCCAGTCCACTTCAATGCTCTCACATCGAGCATCATCAAGCAAGCCTTTGAGGCAAGAGCTAGAGGTAGACGCCGCCGTTGTCGGAGCTATCTGGGCCCGGAGGCAAACCTTGGGTTTGAATTTGCTCCAGTTGTTTGCGCGCTGCTGCCTGCTGTGCAAACAACGTTGCCTGGATGCCATGGAAGAGACCTTCAAGCCAACCGACTAACTGGGCTTGCGCAACCCTTAGTTCTGGGCCAGTTGGTATTTCGTGGTCATCGAACGGCAAAGCAAGACGTTCTAGTTCCTCTTGCAAATCAGGCGATAAAGCGTCCGCTAGCTCAGTGACGGACGTTTCGTAGATCTCTTTCAGCCGGTCACGGCCAGGCTCATCTAATTCTGTTGCTTTCACTTCTTCAAGTAGCTGGCGAATCATTGATCCTATACGCATGACTTTGGCTGGCTCGGCAATAGTACCTGATTTGCTCTCTTCATCTTTGGGTTCAACGATTTCCGGTTTAGCTGAAGCTTCTTTGCCATCTTTAGCTGATGTCACATCTTCAGAATCCATTAGGTGCCTCCTTTAGTAATCACTACACGTATTTGACCGAGTCTAGCTGTTAGAAGAATCAGCAAGCTATTGTCAACAAAGGTACCAACATCTCTGCAGAGGTCAGCGAACCATGCCGGCCTCTTAGCTCAAACGGACCTGTGTCGAGCGGATCTGCAAAAGCAGTATCGGCAAATGGCAGTAACGCAACTTGTCCCAACCTAGATCTAGCTTCCACAGAGACGACTGGACCAAACAGCTTCAGATCCATAACCTCTTCGAAGCTCAAAACCCAGGCAACGTCTCCATAGAGTTCTTGTGAGACCCGTTGGACTTCAGCCACTTGATCGACCCCGCAGTGCAACCACCGGAAGCGACCTTCACCGCTCAGCCCTGAGACTTTCTCAGCCAATGTGGGATCGAGCACGATCTGATTCGTTCCGCAGTCCACTTGTCCATGATCAGCTGTAACTACCAACTGGGTTCCGGAAGGTAGTGCCTCAGCAAGCAGGCCAACAAAGTTGTCAGTAAATGCCACTTCCGCATCAAACTCTTTGCCAAAGCCGTACTCATGGCTCACTTTATCAATACCGTCGTAGTAGCAGTAGATAAACTCTTCACCTTGACCCATTAGTTGCACGCTCTGACTTAGGAGCGACCCTAGCGTCCGGTAACCAACGAGCTGAGATCCTCGCCAGCTAGCTTCGGTAAAACCACTGCCCCGAAATTCTTCCTTTGACACGTAGCTACAACGATGGCCTAGAAATGGTTCATAGGGCTGAACCGTGTGTGGTGGCACAGTTTGACGCAGGTCCTTAAACTCAGGATCTCGCCATGTCAATGCATTGAGGATCTGACCATCCACAACAAATCGATACCCCACAACCCCGTGTTCTCCCGGACTCATTCCAGTTGTGATTGAAGTTAACGCAGCTGACGTAGTTGAAGGAGCTACAGAAGTTATTGCCCCACCCGACATGGAGCTTAGGTTTGGGGCAAGGTCTGAGCGCTCCTGGAGCTGCTCCCAACCAAGCCCATCAAGTACGAGTAGAGCTTTGGGAGAATCATTGTCCAGGTCCACTGGCAGCTCGCAGAATGCGCCCTCAAAGATCGTCGGCACCAAATCGGAGATACAGCCTGCACCAAACTTAGGGAGGACCATTTCTGGTGGCACTGGAGGGGTCATAGCTTCACCTGTCGGCACTAATCGTGGCTCATTGACTCTTCGGGTTCTGAATCCAGTTCCAAAACATCTGCTGCTACGGCTTTGTCGTGGTCCAGGAAGAACGCTAAGGCAATAGCACCGCAGACGATACAAACATCTGCAATGTTGAATACCGGCCACCACCCAAGATCGATGAAATCAACAACTGCGCCAGATAGCCAGCCTTCTTGGGCTCGGAAAATTCGGTCAGCTAGATTTCCCAGCGCTCCACCCGCAAGCACTCCGAGAATAATCTGAGTCCTTAAACTTTCACGCTTAGTGCCAATAAAGATGAGAATCCCTACGATGATGAACGCAAGAACACCAAATAGGGGCCCAAAGTTAGCCCCCGTAGAGAACGCTGCCCCTTCGTTGAAAACAAGCCGCAGCCGAACACCTAAAAAAAGATCCGTGCAAGCAAACGAACCGGAATCACAGTTCATAGCTACTAGACGCGACAGCGCCCACTCTTTAGTCAGTTGATCTAGCGCCAGCACAGCCAGAGCCGCCGGAATCATTCTTGGAAATCGAGCCACGATTAAACAAACATAGATGTTTTGTGCTCAACACACACTGATGCTTCGGGAATGTACTCTAATCTGGCCTTGGGAATAGCATCACCACCAGCTACACAGATCCCGTACACACCGTCCTCTATTCGCTTAAGCGCCTCGTCAATGTCGTGTACTGCTTGTCTTGCCTGAGCAGAAAGCGCCAGGTCGCGATCTCTTTCAACCGCTAAAGTATCTCCCTCGCCTGATTCCTCATCGAATTGCACATCTCCTGGTTCTCTATCTGCCATGAGAGCTGCCGCTTCTGCAGCTAAGCGGTCCGCTGATTGAGTATAGGAGTCACGAGTTTCCAACAAGACTGCTTTCTGCTTCTTTAGCCAATCCTTATCCATGAGGTACTTTGCCCTGGCCGGAATTGCTGGTTTCGAAGAGTTCTTTTTGACTGGTGCTTTCTTAGCCGCTGGGCTTTTCTTGGCTGAGGCTTTCTTCTTAACTGGAGCTTTCTTAGCCGCTGCTTTTTTCTTGGCCGCAGTCTTTTTGGTACTAGATTTTGCAGCAGCTTTCTTGGCGACTTTTTTCGATGCCACCTTCTTGGCTGGCGCTTTCTTTTTAGCTGCGGTCTTCTTTTTGGTTGCAGCTTTCTTAGCCGCTGGCTTCTTCTTAGCTGGTTTTGACTTTTTCGCTGTTTTTTTGACTGCCATAGCACTCACCTTCTATTGCCAGCAAAAGACTGGCCAGTGGCGCCAAAGTCTAGTCGGATCGCTTGGATTTGCAACCCTTACCAGAAATGGGGCTACTTCTTTCGCCCAAACCAGCCAGCAGCCTTAGCTGAGCCCTCTTCTTCAACCTCAGAATCCAGGAACGCCTGTATGGTGTCATCTTCTGAGGACTGTTCCGTAGTGGCTCGCTTTAACTCCTCGAGGAATGGGTCAGAGGTAGTGTACTCAGCGCTTGGTTGCGGGGGAATCGCTGCTAACTCATCTGTCATGAAGGACTCTTCGATAAACACCTCAGCCTCAAACTCTGGTTCGTAGGTCTCAGGGATCTCAATTACCTCAATCTCAGAAGAGAGATTGATCTGCTGAACTTCGGCGGAGATGAACGCATCGATCTCAGCAGATATCATTGCCGTTTCGACCTCTTCTACTTCCACTTGTGCTTCCACTTTAGGCTCAGCATTAAATGAAGCCGATGCTGAGGCCACTTCCTCAGCCAACGAATCGAGACCTGACAGGTTTAGAGCGATATCTTGGAATCCATTGGGATCAAAGTCCTCTAAGTCCTCAGACTCCAAAGGCATCTGCTCCCGGAGCTTAGAAGGGTTGTCCAAGACTGCAGCAATTTCTTCAAGTGCGCCCTGAATATCGCCACGACGCTTGCCCAAATGCGACTCAAATCTTTCGACGTCTCGTCGTAATAGGCGATGGGTTTCACTCAGATCACGAATCTGAGCGATCAGCGCATCACGTTCTGAGACGTGAGAAGCCCGTAGTTCTTCTTCCAGCTCGGAACGCTTAGTTGCCACCTCTTTGGAAAGCGACTCTAGCCTGGAGACCTTCTCGATTTCCAAGTCAGTTAAAACCTCTTGAGTTTGAGCCTTAGCATCGCGCACCACTTCAGTGGCTTCCAGGCGGGCCTCTTCAATAAGGCTACTGGCCTGCAGATGTGCCTCTTCACGAAGACGAGCTGCCTCGGCAGTTGCCTCTGCAACAGTTACATCTGCCTGCCGCTGAGCCGATACCAAGGTATTGCGCAAAGTTTCGTCGAAATCGCCGCTAATTTCAGGCATTACATGCACTGGAGCTTCGGCTGGGGAGCTGACAGACATCAAGCGCTCCTCTGCTGCTAGGGCTCGCTTCTCGTAGTCTTTGAGTTTATTCTGAAGACGTTCGACGTCTTCAGCGATCGGAGGAAGCTTGGCGAGCACCCGCCGAACCTGGTCTCTTGAAACGCCCAGCTCGGTAGTTTCGAAGTTGATTGACATGCAGTGCCGCAAAAAATTCAGAGATTCAGAGTTCAAAGCCATAGTTTGAGAATACAGGATATTTTGCAATAGCCCACACAAGGAGCGACAAGCTTCTAGATAATAGCGTGAGTCATAGTCCCTACGATCTATAGATCTCGGGATTTTGGAGCCATTTGGAGGCAAAATGCGCTTTCTCAGCTGTTATGAGTAAATTGGAGACATGTCAGATCGATACGAATTTTCAGATCCTCGCCGTGACCCAGATGGTGGCTGGTTTCAGCTTGGTGATATTCCAGCTTCCACAACCCTAATCGGAACGGCGTTTTCTATCGCAGCGCTTTTCGCCAGTGCCATCTCAGGAAGCACCGGCAGCTTTAACGAAACGACCTGGCTCTCCGCTAATGCAATATCACAGCTCGAAGCATGGAGAATCATCACCTGGCCATTAGCCACCCAGGTCAGTTTATGGTCGTTCCTCGCAGTAGTCGTGTTCTATCTGATTGGATCCCAACTTGAAATGATGCTCGGCAAAGAGCGTATGCTCCAGTTACTAGCCGGAATTGTTGTAGTCCCGGCCGCTGCTGCTGCTTTGCTGGCATTTACGATTGCCCCAGATGGCGCCCCACTACTAGGGTGGCACCAGCTCAACTTAGGCCTAATCATTACTTTCGCCACCGTTGTTCCATCCGCTCGATTCTTTTTCCGTATTCCTGCCTGGGGCTTTGCAGTTGCCCTCGTTGCGCTCCAGATTCTCCTCGCATTAGCCAATCGACAGTTCATAGAGATGTTCTACACCATAGGTCTAGCCATTTTTGTTGTAGCCTTTGTTACCCGAGTTGGCCTCGCTCATGAATCGGTTAGCAAAATTCTACCCACCCCGCTGGCCCAGAAGCGCACTAAGCCGAAACTCACAGTCGCCGCACCACCGGTGGACGAGTCTGAGATGAACCGCCTGCTCGACAAGTTGAATTCTGAAGGTTTAAGCAAGCAGGAAAAAAAGCGCCTCAAAGAGCTTTCTGATCAGTTAAAGAACAACTAGCAAGAGACTAGCTCAACAGAGAACCGCTCTACCACTGAATCGAGCTCAGCTCTGGTCAGCTGAACGCCTTGCGGACAAATGACCAACAGCCGCTCCGCTACCCTCTCCATCGACCCACCGCTCGTGTAGCAAAAACCACTGCAGAAATCCACGAGTCTCCTTGCCAAGCGATCTTCTGCCGTGTGGAGATCTAGAATGACCGATCTTCCATCGGTGTAGTGATCTGCGATCAACTTGGCAGCAGCGAACGATCTTGGAGCAACGTATCGTGTCTCGTGTCGAAGATCCAGCGTCCTGAAGTCTTGTGGCTCGGGAAGAACTTCTAATTTAGCTTTCATCTCAGCGAGACGATCTTTCTCCAAGTGCTGAGACGATACTCTATAGCCGAGTGGGGGCAAGTCCGGCCTTCTCTCATCACTAGTTTTTCGTTTTCTTATCAAGTTCATCTATCCCTCTAGAGGTTAGGCTAGGGCGGATCTCCCAGCCAGAAACTCCGTGAAACTACCCAGGCCGCTGACCGAATAGCTTTGTACCGACTCGAATATGAGTTGCCCCCATACGCAAAGCTAGTTCAAAATCGTTTGACATGCCCATGGAAAGCTTGGAAAGCCCGAGATTGGAGTTTGTCTCAGCAGTAAGCTCGAAAGAAGCTGAAGGGTCAGCCCCGTTAGAAGGGCCCATGGTCATCAGGCCCTGCACATCTAGTCCAAGGGCTTTGGCTGCATCTACCAACTCTGGCACCTCAGAAACATGTGCGCCGGACTTTGTGTCCTCTCCAGTTGAGTTCACTTGAATGAAGATCTGAGCCCCAGGACAACGTTTAGCTAGTTCTGAGATTAAGTCTAAACGGTCAACGGTGTGCCATTGATCCACCAGGTGAGATATTTTTTTAACTTTGTTGCGTTGTAACGCTCCAATGAAGTGCCAAGACGCGTTGCTGATCTCAGTTGCTTTACTAATCAGCTCCTGAGCATAGTTCTCTCCAAAATCCACGAGACCAGCATCGATACCTGCCTTAACGATTGAAGAGTCAAACCTCTTGGTGACGCCAATAACTCTGACCTGATCAGGTTCTGGACTGAGGCGATAAATCGATTCGGCAACCTTTGCCAGCCTCTGCTCAATTGCCGGCGCCCCGTGAGGCCGATCAGTCATTCTGAGTAATCCAAGCTACAGTTGCTTGTCGCCCAGCATCTTGACGAACCCGATGACTGAAGAACTTTCCTGAAGATGTGTTCTCAGCGGCTTCGGGAAGCTGTAGAGAGGCAGCGTTACACTGCTGTAGCACCGCCTGAAACATGTCAAATGCTGGCTCATTACTACTCGTGCGACCAACAACAGTTGGGCCCATCGATTCCGCTAGAGGTTGGAGATCCTCTGGAGAGAATGCATAGTCAGCAACGTGGATGTGCGGCCCCAAAAGTGTCTTGATTGGAGTCGAGCCAGACGCCCTCATCTGATGTGCGCATTTCTGGACTATCTGAGACTGGAGGCCCCTCCATCCTGCATGAACAACTCCAACAGCATCTGCTGCAACCAGAACAAGAGGGACACAATCTGCAGTCGTGACTGAGATTGGAGTATTCAGCGCCCGAGTGATCAAACCGTCGGCCTCCCCCACAAAACCAGAAGGCTGTGTAACAGTTACCACCTTGTTCGAATGGGTTTGCCTAGGCCAACTCCACTGCATATCCACGATCTGAGCTCTGTTTGCAGCTAGCTGCTCAGAGTCTGAATCAATCTGAAAATCACCATCATTAACATCGGTGAAAGCAACATGAATGGTCACATCCTCGGTGGCGATCTGGTGATGCTGCATTGTCTATTTCAAGAATGATGGAACATCAAAATCATCGTCGAAATCATCAGAGTCTGCAAAGAAATCTGACAACTCTTTCGAGAACTCACTTGTGGGCAGATCTGGTTGATTAGCCTTGGCAGGATCAAAGGCTGGGGTTTGCCCACCAACTTCATCGCTTGTCAAATCAATCATGTCGTCAACCACAGCTGTAGCAGATCCAAAGTCGAAATCGTTGCTGCTTTCCAAGTTAGCCTGAGCTGCTTCAAATGGAGTTGCTGGAACCATTGGCTTCTCATTGTGTTCAAAGCCCGTGGCTATTACGGTCACACGAATTTGGTCCTCAAGGCTTTCATCAACTACCGTTCCAAAGATGATATTTGCATCTGGGTGAGCAACACTATGAATAGTCTCGGCTGCTTCATTTACCTCGAAGAGCCCGAGACTGGAGCTACCCGCCACTGTTAGCAGCACACCTTGCGCTCCATCAATAGAAGACTCTAACAACGGTGACTCGATTGCTGCCCTAGCAGCTGTAAGGGCCCGCTTCTCTCCGCTAGCGGAGCCAATACCCATAAGCGCTGATCCGGCCTCGTGCATAATCATCTTTACGTCCGCAAAGTCCGTGTTGATTAACCCAGGAGTGGTAATTAAGTCGGCGATGCCTGAAACACCCTGAAGTAAGACTTCGTCAGCCATCCTGAACGCATCGACCATGGAGGTACTCTGATCAGCTATTGAGAGTAGGCGGTCATTTGGGATAACGATCTGAGTATCGACTTCCTCTCTCAGCCTTAGCACACCATCTTCAGCTTGATTTGTGCGCCTTCGACCTTCGAAACCAAAAGGCTTTGTTACCACACCGATTGTCAACGCTCCGGCGGCCTTAGCAATTTCAGCGATTACAGGCGCAGCTCCGGTGCCAGTTCCACCACCTTCACCAGCGGTGATAAAGACCATGTCTGCCCCGGCTAGAGCTTCAGATATTTCCTCGGCATGTTCTTCGGCTGCCTTTTCACCAATACTAGGATCACTGCCTGCACCCAAACCACGTGTGAGCTCTCGTCCAATGTGGATCTTTGTTTCTGCATCGCTCATCAATAGAGCCTGAGCATCAGTATTGACGGCGATGAAATCAACGCCTCTAAGACCGGAGTCGATCATGCGGTTGACTGCGTTGCAGCCCCCTCCTCCGACACCGACTACCTTCACGACTGCCACATAGTTTTGTGTGTTCATTGTCTGCTTTCAACTTGGCGGGCACAACTCAAAGTTGTTGTAGCGAAGCCTATCGCTTGAGCAAGTCAAACTACACACGTTGGACTAGGCAATATCCCCGAGACTAGTTGCAAGCCCCAGAACGCTCTACCGTAGGCAACCCTGATGCTGTCACGTCAATCGCTGTAACGCAGCTTAACTCCACGCGCTCAAGCACAGTCAACAAGTCTCTCTGTTTGCTTTCAATATTTGTAGCGGTCCCAAACTCAACGGTAGTCCCACCATCAATTTGCGCAGTTACGAATCCAAGTTGGTCAAACGAGACATCGCTCAGACGACTCAATACATCCAAAGATAGACCGTTCAAAACCTTAACCGCCCCAAGAGCGGCAGCGCTTGCTGGTTGACCTACAACCTCTGCTGGAGCGGGGCCCTGTGCAATTAGAAAGCCTTCGGGAAGTTCTGTGGTTTGGCCGAGGATAAAACCATCACCTGTTACTAACCAGTACCCGGTTGGCGCCGTGATAGCTAACTGTGGAGCATGGTCAGTCACAGTTAACACCACATCGCCAGTCCAAAGATCTCTGTCTAGGTTCGCTGCGGCTACTGTCCCCAGGGCTTGTACGTTCTCAATGATTTGATCCGGATCCAAAAGAATAAGTGACGAGCCTTCGGCTATCTCTGAGGACTCAGCGATTAGCGCTGCTGATGTGAACTGATTGCCTTGAACGATGATTCTATCTACTGCGAATAAGGGCGTTGCCAGCAACACCACCGCACTAGCAACAATGAAGACCAAGACCACGATAGCTTTAACTACAGGGCGACTAAGCCGTGATTCAGCTGCGGATTGCAACCGGGGCTTATGGTCATAATATCTCGACGCTCGGATTGGCATAGCACCGCTACGTTAGACGATCCCGAGACCCCAAATGCGCATAGGTGTTTATGCCCAAATCCTTGTTTAATCGAAACCAATCAGACGGTTCTCTACCCTAAGTTCATAGCCAGTTTCCGCAAGGACTACTCGCTTAATATGCTCAATCAATCTATACACGTCATCTGCTGAACCATCAGCTGTGGCCTGAATAAAATTGGCGTGCTTTTCGCTTACAGATGCTGTCCCCATCGTGAAACCTTTGAGTCCACACTCGTCAATCAACTTGGCAGAATGGGTTCCTTCAGGGTTAGCGAAAACACTCCCAGCGTTGGCTCCGCCCGGCTGGTGGCTTCGGCGCCACTGAACGATTTCTGAAATTTCTTGCTTCGCTACCTCAGCTTCCCCTCGCTCAAGTCGCAGCCTTGCACTAAGAACCAGCTGTGTCTGCTTGATGCTAGATGAGCGATATCCCAACTTCAACTCCGCAGCCGACAGTGTATGTAAAGCTCCATCTGAGAAGTCGAATAGGTGAACATCAATCAAATTTGCAGCCATGTCGGAACCATGACCGCCAGCGTTCATCCTGACAGCGCCACCGAGCGAACCCGGGACTCCAACAGCCCATTCGAAACCGGTTAAGCCAGCTGCTGCTGTTTGTCGTGCCACTATTGGCAAGAACGTTATCGCCCCAACAGTAACAACCTGACCATCAATTTCTACGAAATCGAAAGCCTTACCAAGTTGTATGCAGAGCCCCTCAAACCCATTGTCTGCAACGAGAAGGTTAGATCCTTTACCAATCATTAAGGTCGGCAAGCTAAACCTTTCAGCAAACGCCTTAGCCTGGACAAGGTCATCTACTGAATCAATCGAGACGAAGTACTTTGCGGGACCACCAACGCGATAAGTGCAGTATCTGGCCATGCTGTGGTCGATTTCGTAGTGCAGTTGCGTCGATGCTAAAAATTCTAGCTCATTCATGAGCGTGCCTTAAGATTCTCTAGGATCCGGGAGGGCGATTCGGTGAGGTCACCTGCCCCAAGAGTGAGACATAAGTCACCTGCTTGAAGGTTGTTGATAGCAAAGCTCTCAACTTCGGCAAGAGTCTCAATGTATTTGACCTCGGTGTTGTGATCTTGCCCCCTAACAGCATTGGCGATCAACTCACCTGTAATCCCCTCCCGCTTGGGCTCACCGCTGGAGTAGATGCCGGTGACTATGAGCAGGTCTGCTCCAACGAAGGAAGTTCCAAATGATTCCCATAGTTGTTCTGTTCGGCTGTAGCGATGTGGCTGAAAGATAACCACTAACCGCTTCGGGGATGTTGATGAGGCCGCAGCGATCGCTGCCTCAATCTCGGTTGGCAGGTGCGCATAGTCATCAACCAAGGTAATTCCGTTTGTTGACCCTCGCAGCTCATATCGTCTTCCAACTCCGGTGAACTCTCCAAGTTTGGCAAACACTTGACCTGTGTCTAGCCCCTTAGCGATTGCGAGTGTCGCTGCACCGAGCGCATTAGTTGCGTTGTGCGCCCCAGGTTGAGCAAGGACGGACTCAAAGATTTTGTCTCTATATGCAACTTTAACTTTCTGACCTACTCCGTTTGGCTCAGTTGCTAAGATCTGCCACTCAGCAGAATCGTCAAAACCAAAAGTGACCACTTTATGTTTATGGTCTGCGGGCAAGTTGTGTAGTAACCGTTTACAACCCGGGTCATCCAAGCACAATGCAATAGGCCCATCTACTCCCTTGGCAAAATCGACAAAGGCAGCTTCTAAGGTTTCAAAATCACCATAGTACTCTAGGTGATCAGGCTCGATATTTGTAATTACAGCACCCGAGGCGTCTAGCTCTAAAAACGTTCCATCGCTTTCATCAGCTTCAATTACGAAATAGTCACCTTCTCCCACTCCGGCGCCACCCCCAAGGGCTGGTATCTGGCCACCGACGATGAAACTAGGGTCCTTTCCTAGAGTTGATAAGAGAACCGCAAGCATGGATGTTGTCGTGGTTTTTCCATGGGTACCTGCGATGAGTAAAGCCTCTTTGGTTCGGCTAATAGCAGCTAGCACCTGAGAACGTCGCATCACAGGCAAGTCTCGAGCTCTCGCTTCAACCAACTCTGGATTGTCCTCAGGAACAGCTGTTGAATGGGTAACTACTTCAGCTTGACCTATGTTGCCAGCAGCATGTCCCACAAAGACTTCAGCACCTAGCGAGCGTAGCTCATCTAGCATGTCTGATTCCGCAGCATCAGAGCCAGCAACTTGATGACCCAATCCCAGTAGCACCTTGGCAATGGCGCTCATCCCAGCTCCACCTATGCCTACCACAAAAAAACTAGATCGCTTCGAACTTAGGTTAAGGTCATTGTTAGTCAACATTTATCCCACCAGTTTCTAAAGTCAGTTCTGCTACTAACGTAGCGGCATTTGGCCGACTAGCCTGTGTTGCAGCTGCCCGCATCTTCTGCAACACAGCATCGGAGAGCAATAACTCGCTCAGCTGAGCGTCGATGTGCTCAGCTGTTAAGTCTGAGTCTTTAACCAAGCGCGCTGCTCCTAAGTCAACTAGCTCAGCCGCATTGTGAGTCTGATGATCGCGCGGCGCCCCGGGCAAAGGAACCAACAGCGAGGGCAAACTGGCAACCGCCAGCTCACCCACAGTGGACGCCCCAGAACGACAAATTGCAAGGTCAGCTGCATGCAAGACCGATTTCATGTCGGTCTCATACTCAACAACCCTGTATCGACTGTGGGCTCTATCAACGAACGCTTCATAGTCGCGCCGTCCTACAATGTGATACACAAAGATCGGTTCCTTAAGATGCGAAGCTGCATATTCTGATACAGCGTCATTGACCGAGCGAGCTCCCAAAGAGCCCGACCAAACAGCCACGACTTGGGCATCAGCTGGGATTCCAAGTTGCTTCCTTGCAACTAGTCGATCTTGTGAGCTAGGGGCCGTGATCGAGTTTCTAACCGGGTTGCCAGTCAGTTTGCCGTTTGGAAGGTCTGTGTCAGGAAATGGCAATGCACAAACCTTTGCGTACTTTGACACGAACCTATTCACGGCGCTGGCTCGTGAATTCTGTTCTGACACTACAATCGGTCGTCGTAAAATAATCGCTCCAACCGAAGCTGGCAGTGCTGCATAGCCACCTAGACAGACCACAACCTTGGGCCGCCGCCGGGCAACTAAAACGATTCCCCGCAGAACGCCCCAGATCAGACTTAGCGCTGCAAAAAGCGACGTGAGGCTGACCTTACGCTGAACTCCGCGACCGGGCAGAGTCATAATTCGAAATCCAGCCGCTTCGACTAGCTCGCGTTCACTTCCTCTCGAGCCTCCTACGAAGAGAATGCTTTCACGCGTTAACCCCATTTCAACAAGTGCCTCTGCGGTAGCAATGCCAGGGTTAGTGTGACCCGCTGTTCCACCACCAGCAATAATGACATCAGCGCTGGCAACCATTACGCTACCCGAGCCCGCTTAGCAACATTTGTCAGGAGACCAGCGGCGACAAGAGTCATCACCAAACTGGAACCCCCAGCTGACACAAAAGGAAGAGGCACACCCGTCACTGGGAACACGCCCAATACCACCCCAATGTTAAGAAACGCCTGAGTAACAATCATCGTTGTTAGACCGGTAGCTAATAGCATTCCAAATCGGTCAGGTGCATTCATGGCCGCCCTAAGCCCAAACCAAGCAATCAACAGATAGAAGCTGATAACTGCGCATGAGCCAATTAGCCCAGTCTCTTCGGCTAAATTTGCGAAGATAAAGTCTGACTCAACCTCGGGCAAGAACCCGTACTTAATTCGCCCGGCACCGATCCCAACGCCAGTTATCCCACCAGAAGCAGCTGCAATCTGGCTCTGCACTGGCTGCCAAGCAATATCGTTCAGATGGTCCATCGGATTCAGGAAGGCATCTATACGACGCATAGCATGATCAGAAGTCAAAACAGCGAAAGCAAAAGCAACCACTCCCGCACCCACCCAAGAAAAAACCGATCGTAATTGCGCTCCGCCAACAAAGAGTAGTACAACAACCACGGTACCCAAGACGATTATGGAGCCAAGTTTCGGTTGCAGTGCAAACAAGACGGCATAGATTCCAAAGACAAGCATCACCGGGCGAACCGTTAGTTCAGGTTTATCCATTCGCCGTTCTCTTAGCGTAAGTAGATGCGCAATGAAGACAATTAGGGCGAACTTGCCAATCTCGGCAGGCTGAATCACGACCGGTCCAAGCGATAACCACCGGCTAGAGCCGTTTAAGTTAACTCCGACTCCTGGTACCAGCACGAGGCCCATCAAAGCAAATGAGCTGAGTAACATCAGCGGTACAAACTTCCGCAGTAGCCGGTAGTCGACTCGAGAAGCCACAAAGAAAGCTACGCCCCCTAAGCAAGCCCAAACGAATTGCTTGCGAAACAGCTGCAAGGAATCACCGGATTCGTAGTGGGCGCTAACAGACGATGCGCTAAGCAGAACGATTAGTCCGAACGCAGTCATCACTGCGAACAACAAAGAAAGGTACAGCCCATGCATCTGGCCAACATCAGTGATTTTCAGAGGGCGCCTGCTTCTAGCTGAGGTGTTAGAGGCGAACAAATCGGCGGTCAGACCGGGTTGATAGGCAGATCTATGAGTTCTAGTAGACGATCGTTGTTTGCTAGACTTTGAGTCTTGGCGCTGTGACATCACGTAACCGCCGCTCGGTAGTCAGAATAGAAGATCCCTAGTGCTACAAGGGTCAAGGCTCCAGCGATTATCCAAAAACGAATTATTACTTTCGTTTCTTTCCAGCCGCCTAGCTCGAAATGATGATGGATGGGCGCCATTCTGAAAAGACGCTTCCCCTTAGTTGCTTTGAAGAAAGCGACCTGCGCCATGACTGACGCAGTCTCAAGCACAAACACGCCACCAATGATTGGTAGCAGCAAGTGAGTGTTAGTCATTAACGCCAGACATGCTAGAGCTGTACCAATTGCCAATGAACCGGTATCGCCCATGAAAATGTCAGCTGGAGCGGCATTAAACCACAAGAAACCAGCACACGAGGCGAGCAAGGCAGCAGCCACGACGGCTAGGTCGAGGGCATGGTCCACATCGTAGACTTCAATAATAGGATCATCCATCTGTCTAAAGATCCAGAAACAAATTGCACCATAAGCTGCGAAAGAAAACATACCGGAACCAGCCGCCAAGCCATCTAGCCCGTCGGTTAAATTAACGGCGTTGGAGGTGGCGTAAATCAGTAGCACAGCCCAGATTGTCCAGCCAACGGAGCCCAAATCGATATTCCACAGCCCCTGGCGAGCAAAGGCCAACTCAGTTGAGATTCCGGTGTGGTTTAAAGCCAAAACAGCGAACCCTAAAGCGACCCCAAGCATGCCGGCAGTTTTAGCTCCAGCGTTTAACCCAAGATTACGCTCTCTAGAAATCTTGATCCAATCATCAATGAACCCGACGAATCCTGCGCAGCAAGTCGCCCCAATCACCAAAAGACCCGAACGAGTGAACGGAGAAAAAACACCATCCGCACTGCCAGCAAAAGAACCGATTACCCCACTGAGCAGATAGCCAAGAAGCCCACCAAGAACAATCGCAATTCCTCCCATAGTAGGAGTACCTGTTTTAACAATGTGCCCTTGAGGACCGTCTTCGCGAATTGGCTGCCCTATCTGTGAGATACGCAGTATGTCGATTAGAAGCTGGGTCAGAAATGCAGTAGCACCAAACGAAATCACAACTGCGAGCAAAATTCTGATCACGTCAGTGCCTCCAGTGCTTCTTTTGCCACCTGAACGTCATCAAATTCAAGTACTTCCCCCATAACATACTGACCTGTTTCATGGCCTTTCCCAGCGACCACAACAACGTCGCCAGCAGCAGCGGAACCCACGGCTTTGTGGATCGCTTCGCTCCGGTCTTCGATCAACAGAACTGAATCAGGGTCGGCTAATCCGTCGAGCACGTCATCGAAAATCTGCTGCGGGTCCTCGCTCCGAGGATTATCAGTTGTGAGAATTGCGAGATCTGCCATTTCCTCGGCAATCGCCCCCATCTTGGGGCGCTTTTTAGAATCGCGATCTCCTCCACAGCCAAACACCAAAATTACCTTACCTGTGCCACTAATCTCTCTAGCTGCTCGGGCAACTGCCGCTAACGCATCCGGAGTGTGAGCATAATCAACTGCAACCACGAAGGGGTGACTTTCAGAAACTATTTGCAAACGACCCTTCACTGGTGCAGATTCAGACAGCGCTGCGGCTATATCAGCCACTGCTATTCCAAGAGCTTCGGCTGCTGTTGCAGCTGCTAGTGCATTCATCACATTATGAGTGCCAATCAGATTAAGGCGAACATCCTCACCTCTCCAAGTAAAATGAGAGGCCGCTCCAACTATCTTTAGGTCCTGAGCGTCACTTAGACTAAAGCCAATCCCTCCACAGCGCTCAATTAGTGTTTGCCCATAGGGGTCATCAGCGTTGATAACTTGTTGCCGAGCGACGCCTGGAATGAATAGCCGAGCCTTGGCCTCGAAATAGTCCTCCATGGAACCATGAAAGTCCAGGTGATCGTGACTCAGGTTGGTGAAGATCGCCACTTCGAAGGTCACCCCTTTGACCCTGTTCATTGCTAGGGCATGAGAAGAGACTTCCATCATTACGAACTCAGCACCCCCATCAGCACTTCGTCTGAGTTGTTCTTGAAGCTCTGGCGCCTCAGCTGTAGTACGAGCCCCCGTTAGCGTTCCGTAGACTTCGGAGGGGTCGCCCGCTTGTCTGGCGATATCGTCCAAGAGCTGAACGACCGAGGTTTTTCCATTGGTGCCAGTTACACCAATTACCTGGATTTCAGAGCTTGGGTTATCGTGGATAGCAGAACTGGCGAGACCTAGAACGCTCCTGACATCATCTACCACGATGCTCGGCACACTGTAGAGCGAGTCATGTTCAACTAGAAGCGATGTTGCTCCTGCGCTGATTGCTGAGTCAATAAAGTCGTGCCCATCGAAGCTCTCACCTTTGACAGCTGCAAACATCACTCCAGGCGCTACCGAACGCGAGTCCATTGTTAGCGTCACTGGAGCTTCTCCCGTTCCCAGCAGACGGCCACCAACAACCTCAGCTATATGACGTAGACTAGTCGACACTAGTTTCCTCCTGCGCCCGAAACGTTTTGACCAACTACCGCCGAAGCATCTGGTTCAGAGATTTCTTCAGCATCAGGCGCCTGCGCAGCGTTGGCCCTTACCTTGCCTTCAAGTGAAAAATCATGTGCAACAAGCTCAGGCCGCAGACTCAGTCCATATGACATTATTTCCGAGAAGATTGGCGCTGCTGTAGTGGAGGCGACTTGGGTCGTTATTGGTTCATCAACCATTACAGAAACGACTAGTGCCGCATCGCTTGCGGGTGCAAACCCAGAGAAAGTTGTTGTATAGCGACGGTTACCAGCTTCACCGTATGTGAACTTTCCGGGAGCTGATTCGAAAACCTTCCAGGAAGTTCCCGTCTTACCAGCGGCTTGAACACCTGGCACAGCAGCGCGCTTGCCTGTTCCGGAAACTACTACCTCAGAAAGACCTTGTACTACTTCTTGGGCGGTCGCTGGTGAGATGACTCGCTGCGCCTCAATTGGCTCAGGCATTAGGTCAGCACCTTCGGGCGAACGTAGGTGAGAGATCAGCGTTGGTTGAACTCTTTTACCTTGGTTAGCCAAGGTTGCGTAAGCTGTGTTGATCTGCATCAAAGAAGTGGCAATTCCTTGTCCGATCGAGATGGAGCCAAGGTCAGAGCCGTACCAATCAGATACTGGACGCAGCCGCCCCGATGCTTCCCCACCCAGGCCTGTCTTGGTGGTGCTGCCGAAGCCGAACGCAGAAAGTGACCCATAGAGACCTTCTGCCCCAAGCCGCTTCGCCATCGAGATGGTGCCAACGTTGGAGGACTTGGCCAACACTTGGGTCACTGTGAAATCTTCGGTGGCTCTTTCGGGATGGTCAGAGAACTCTTTATCCCCCACCACAATTTCTGGGGGCAAGTTCAGAACCGTCGAAGCCGAATAGGAAAATTCGTCCATAGCTGCGGCTATCACAAACGGTTTGAGTACGCTCCCTGGCTCATATGAATCAAGAAGCGGCTTGTTGTAACGAGCTATTGAGCATTGTTCATCATTACGCTGAACCGACGCCATGGCTAGCACAGCACCTGTGCCTGGCTCTGAAACAACTGCGGAGACACCTGCAGCCTGCTGAAGCTCACAGTGACGCTTAAGTATCTCCTCGGTAGTGAACTGCAAACGGTGATCAATCGTGAGCACCACGTCAAAGCCGCTCTGCGCCTCTCGAATCTGCGACGCTCCCAAACCGATACTGCCGCCGAAGTTATTGCGTTCAAATTCCGCAGACCCGGCAACGCCGCGCATCACCTCATCGAACTGTGACTCCACACCAAAGACGCCAACAGAATCCGGGTCAACTCGCCCAACAATGGAAAGCGCTAGCTCCTCAGCAGGGTAAGTCCTCTGGTCTTGCTCTTCAAGATACACTCCGGCCAAAATCCTGGGCGAACCAGCTATCAGCTCTTTTACTGCAGTTGCTTCATTATCGTTAAGATTACGCTTGATCAGCTCGTACCGATCATTCTCAGACGCTCCAGTCAAGTCCGCCAACACTTGCTCGATCGACAAATCAACTACAGGGGCCAGCAGCGCTGCAGCCTCCGCCTTTGACTCAACCCGACTTGGATCAGCGATTAGATAGTGAGTGGGTCTTGATGCGGCTAACACAAAGCCAGTTGAATCTAAAATATCGCCCCGAGTTGGCTCAAGAGTTGCCGTTGCGGTGCGCTGAGAGACACCCATGGTGCGAAACTCTTCAGCACCTACGGCTTGGAGGTCTACCAGTACAGCCATAAACGCCGCACCTATCACTATGAACCCTGCTAAAAGCCCAATGAGCTTATTGCGTGGATTTTTAGGTGTAGTAGTTTTCGCAAACCTCTGGCGACGTTTGGAGTGAGTATATTTCTTAGTCACTACCTACCGCCTGGATAACCACAGGCTGTTCAGCTCGAACTAAACCAAGATCTTCGGCTCGTTCCACGATGCGCTTAGGAGCACTAGCAACTGCCACTGCGTGTTCTAAGGTGCTTCTTTCGGCCTCGAGAGACACCAACTGGTCTTGTAGATCATCCAGTTCTTGCTGCGGTGACACAAGAAGCGCCTGAGCGAAAGTAACTGCGAACAACATAGCTAAGGTAAAAAGTAGCAGAATAAATCCGGCGAACCGGCGACGCATTCCAGAAGGTGAAGTTTGTTTCTCGATGAGTTTGAGAGTAGTACCAATTTTCGGCCCTTGCATCGTCCTAAACGGTGAAGTTGCTCGGGTTTTTGGAGACATCTGTAGCATCTAGGCTGCCACCCTTTCAATTACGCGCAGACGAGCGCTCTGGGAGCGAGAATTGCTTGTCAATTCAGCTTCACTAGGTCTTATTACTTGAGGCGAAGATTTTTTGAAAGACGGAATGTCTACCGGCTTGGGCAATCCTGGCGGGTCTGTTGACATTGACAAAGCACTAAACACTGACTTAACGATTCTGTCCTCACCGCTGTGATATGTAATGACGAGCCCTTTGCCGCCTTCCTGGAGTGCGTTTGTTGCTGCCAGAATTGATTCAGCAAGTATGTCGAGTTCATCGTTGACCTCGATCCTTATTGCCTGAAATGTTCTTTTCGCTGGATTGCCACCTTTACGGCGAGCCGCATGAGGTATCGCAGCAATAACAATTTCGGCAAGTTGATCTGTGCTGAGCACAGGACGAGCTTCAACAATGGCTCTAGCTATTCGGCCGGCAAACTTTTCGTCAGAATAGTCTGAGATCACTGCCCGCAACTCGGATTCGCTATAGCCGTTCACAACATCTGCAGCGCTTAACTCAGCGCTTATGTCCATTCGCATGTCCAACGGCCCACTGAAGCGATAAGCAAAGCCACGTTCCGCAGTGTCCAGCTGATAAGAACTCACTCCAAGGTCAAACAAGTAGCCAACAAGTGGCCTCCCAGCAAGCACTTCGAGTACTTGGGAGAAGTTGGCCTTAACGATTTCGACTCGCGAATTGAAACTACTTAAGCGGGTCGAAGCAGTAGCTATTGCTTCCTCGTCTTGGTCTATCCCGATCAGCTTCAACCCCCCGTTGGACTCCAAGACTGCTCTAGAGTGCCCGGCTCCCCCGAGGGTTGCGTCCAAAAATAGACCATCTTCCATATTTTTGGCTGCCGATACAACCTCAGTGAGCATGACAGGAACATGTGAGAAACTTGCCTCCACGTGACTCTCAGACATTTACAAACCCAGCCTTGCGACCGCTTCGGCCAGCTCTTCAGAGGTAGCAACATCACCTTGCTCTGTCGCATAAGACTCTGCGGGCCAGATCTCAACCCGATCAAACAGACCGCTAACAACTACCTGCGAATCAAAATTCAATTGTTCAAGAAGTTCAGATGGCAAATTGATTCGTCCAGCGGAGTCTAATTTGACTTCGCTTACCGAGTTCATCAGCTTGCGGAACACCTTCATAGAGATTCGACCTGCTTCTGACTCGGCCTTCCATCTTTGAGCTACCTCGGAAAACTTGTCTGAGCTCCATAAACCAATGCAATTATCCAACAGGGTTACATAGCCACGTTCGGCAACGAAGGCACGGAACGGCGCAGGCAGGACGACACGGCCCTTTGCATCTAATGCGTGATCGTACTGTCCTACAAACACCGACTACTCCCCAAGGCGAATACAACACTTCACGACCCCAGGGTTTCCCCCAGGGCCACAAAGAAAGCCAGCGCACTAACTACCAAACAGCCAATTTCTTGACTGCCACCCATGTGGGCCAGACCCACTACGTGACACATTATGACACTTTGCCACACATTGCAACCATTTAGAAGATTTATCCGACACATCGCCACCCGCCGGTAAAGGACATCAACCAAATAGAATGTGGCAATGGATTGGCGCTTCAATGAGCAACTTGGAACTGCAGATCAGCTCCACAACATGGCAGCACCACTTGGGGGTGGCTTTACCGCAGCCCTCAACCAAATAGCGACCGATGCTTTGGTTCTTGGCAGCTCCCAAACCACTGACCTCATCGACCAAAAAAGAGCTAACGATGACAGCATTGAGATCGCCAAGCGCAGAACCGGAGGCGGAATCGTCTTTATTGACAAACGACAGGATGCTTGGCTAGATATTTATGTGCCAAGTGATGCCCCCTTCCTTAGCCCAAAGATCGAAAATTCGTTCGATTGGCTCGGCCTCATCTGGCTGGAAGCCCTAAAAGCTACAGCGCCCGAGGTTGGCTTTAGATTGCTAAAGAGCAAGCCAACGAACCCAGCAAGCCTTGCTGGCTCACTGTGCTTTAACTCCATGGGCTTCGGAGAGATTGCGCTAGGCCCAAGCAAAGTCGTTGGGATCTCCCAGAGACGGTCGAGAGACTACAGCAAGTTCCAATGCTTATATTGCCCCTCCGGAGGACTAACCCGAGTTTCCAAATACTTGACCAGCAAGCCGAGCTTAATTTCAGCCCAACACGACGTCGACCTACTACCCAGCGCCAGCGCCGTGGTAGAAGTATTTATGGATCAGCTTCATAGATTTTGATGACTTCAAGTTAAGCTAATAGTCGTTAGTTTCATAAGAGAAGAGATAGATGACAACCACCACTGCGTCCCGACTGACAGAAGATACAGCTCAAAGATTCTCTGCCGCTTTTTCTGCAATCAGAGACAACATGCAAACAATCCTTCAAGGAAAGCCCGAACTCGTTGAGAACTCACTCCTGTCGCTGGTATCCGGTGGCCACATCCTTGTCGAGGACGTACCAGGGTTGGGTAAAACTCTGTTGGCCAAGGCGCTGTCAGCTTCTGTAGGCGCAAACTTGGGACGCATCCAGTTCACGCCCGACCTCCTCCCAGCCGATGTGACCGGCGTCAGCATCTGGAACAGGGAAACGTCATCATTTGAATTTAGGCCTGGCCCTATCTTCACGGAGCTCGTCTTGGCCGATGAGATTAACCGAGCCGCCCCAAAGACTCAATCTGCTCTGCTCGAGGCTATGGCTGAATCTCAAGTGACGGTAGATGGACACACACATGGCCTACCGGATCCTTTTATGGTTATCGCCACACAGAACCCAATCGAGCAAGAGGGAACCTACCCGCTCCCAGAGAGCCAGCTTGACCGTTTCTCGTTGAAGGTGTCTGTTGGTTACCCAACCCGCCAAGATGAAATCTCGATCTTAGAGACACACGAAACCGACAACGCTTTGACCGAGCTGCAAGCAGTCGCTACCCTAGCGGACATCAAACGGATGGCGGCCATGATCCCTGAGGTTTACATTGCGCCAGCTTTACGTGACTACATTGTGTCGATCGCTGATGCAACTAGAAACCATCAGGCAATCACTTTGGGAGTGTCTCCACGGGCTGCACTGGCGTTACAAAAAATCTCAAGGGCGAAAGCAGCGGCGAGTGGTCGAAACTTCGTAAACGACCACGACATTAAATCCACCGCCGTGGCGGTGATGGCCCATCGTCTCATTCTTACCCCAGAAGCTCACCTACAGCAGGCCACACCCGAGTCCATCATGGAACAAATTCTTAACTCTGTACCAACTCCCAGCCCAGGAGCTTAAGTGAGACTCACCCGTGCAGGTTGGGGGCTAACCGCAGCCGGAGCAAACTCCGTGCTCATCGGGTACTTATTTGGTATCACCGAGTTATTCTTGCTTTGCGCCATGTGCCTTACAGCGCTTGTGGCAGCGCTCGTCTACGTGTCGGTAGTCTCCCCAAGCCTAAAGGCAAAACGATCTACCCGGCCGGCAAAGCTTAGAGCCGGAAACAAAGCTCAATTGTTGCTTGAGCTGACAAACAGGCGCAAGCGCCGAACTCCAATTCTCTTTGCAACAGACACGATCGCAGGTGAGCACTCCTCAAAGCTTACTTTTGGTTCTATTGGCCCCCATTCCCAGATCAAGGTTGGCTATTCAATTCCAACAACAAAGCGAGGAATTCTGAGCGTCGGGCCCTTAACCACGACGATTCAAGACCCGCTTGGGTTGGCAAAACGCAAACTTAAACTGGAATCAAACTCCAAGTTCTTAGTGCGACCTCAGCTTAAGGAACTTCCAGCCATTAGCGCCTCAATGGGCCGCCTAAAGCGATCTCGAAAGAGAACGAGGTCATCGAACCACGGGGACGACGATTTTTACGCCCTCCGCCCGTACGTGATAGGCGATGATCTACGCAAAGTTCACTGGCGGGCTTCGGCGCGTAGCGAGGACCTTCTTGTGCGCCAAGACAAAGACATAAAGCTTGGGGCGGTGACTGTGGTATTAGACACCCAAGCCGCTAGTTACACAGCTGACGGCTTTGAGCGAGCGGTGATCGCAGCCAACTCATGTGCCCACGCAGCCTTCTCTGGAGGCGACTTGGTTCAGTTTTATACAACTGATGTCACGACTCCCGTAGTGATCGATTCAACCGAGTCCCTAAACAGCGTCGAAGAGCAGCTTGGCCTAATTGCTCCAGATCCGGATTCTGATGTAGAGCGAATCCTTGAGCCACTCTCACGCAAATCCGTTGGTGGAACGCTCATTGTTGTAGCCGGAAATATCTCACCAGAGTTAGCCCGACAAGTCAGCCACTGCAGATATCGTCACCGGCAAGTGATAGTAATTTCGTGTGAAGCGAATCGATCAAGTGGTTTAGCCGTTATATACGATGATAGTCAACCTCTTGAGTCTGTTTGGGCCAAAGCGATGGCGGTTACAGCGAAATGAAAACCACTCGACCAAGCGCACCTCTATATCTTGAACTGGCCGCCACAGCACTCGTCCCGGCAGCAGCCATAGGCTTCATTAGAGTTTTTGCTGAACGTTCTGATACTTACTTGCTTGTGCTGAGCGCTGTAGCTGCTAGCGGGCTAAGTATTGGGCTGAGACGTCTGCGCCTTCCTCTCGCTCTTTCATTTGCAATCTCGGTAGCTACCTTAACCTTTGTTCTTACCTGGGGGTTCTTCTCAGAAACAGCCCTAGGTGGAATCGTTCCTACTCCAGAAACTGTTAGTGAGATAAGCGCAACTCTGGGCGAGCTGGTTGAGGACTTTAGAACCCAGACCTCGCCTGTAGACGGCACGGACTCGTTTATGCTCTCAGGCATCACGCTGGCTTGGCTCCTGGCGATCTTGACCGATTGGGGTGCGGTCAAGCTAAAACTGGCGTTTGAACCAGTACTTCCAGCGATTTTGCTTTTTGTGTTTGGCTCCATTCCTCCCATAAGCGCTGGTAGTTACACCTTTGAAGCTGCAAGCATTTTTGGCTTTGCTGTAGCGATATGGGCTGTTGCGCAACGTCATGCTCGGATTAATGCCTCGACTCTTGTTGTGGGATCGAAGAAGCGGACAATGCTGACGAGTTTGATTGTCGGGGCTGCTCTGATGTCGGCGGGTGCGGTCTTGATTGGTGGGACCTTTGGTGATGAACTTCCATTTGCTAACTCGGAACCAAAAATTGAATTGAACTCAGATTTTCGCGAACGAGAGGTTTCTAATCCCTTCATTGATCTAGAACAGCGCCTGGTGGAGCAATCAGACAATTCTCTGTTTTCGGTAACCAGCAATGCGCGCTCGTATTGGCGCATCGTTGGTCTTGACACCTACAGTAATCGCAACAGCCTTGATCAAGTCACTTCCGTTTGGGAAGTTAGAATAGGTGGCTCCAACGATAAATCGTCAAGCTTCAACCAACCGGACTCGATTCCAGGTCAGACTATTGAACAAGACATCCAAATCGACTCTCTTGAAGTTAGGACACAAAGCGGCAACTCCCAGAATGTTTGGATTCCAGCCGCACTTACTCCTACGGCGATTACAGATGATGGTGGGGTAGATCTCTCAACCGACAGCATTACCCAAACTGTGACTATTGCGGGCGACACTTCAACGATTGGTTTGGAATATTCCGTAGTATCGCAAGCTCCCACTTTTTCAGCTGAGCAGCTCCGATCAGCGAGCTCCTCACTTGCCCTAACCGAACCAGGCAATGATCTTTACCTGCAACTCCCCGACTCTCCCCTGTCGCCCGTTGTAGAACAAACAGCGCGACAAGTGACCCAAGGTCTAGACAATCGCTATGACCAAATGCTTGCTTTGCAGAGCTATTTCCAAGGTTTTGACTACTCACTGGATTTGCCTGCGACCCCGCCAGGCTCAACTGCAATTGAACACTTTCTCGACACGCGAGTTGGTTTCTGTCAGCAGTTCTCTGGAACCTTTGCGCTCATGGCTAGAACACTTGGGATACCGGCACGCGTAGCTGTTGGCTTCACCTGGGGTGACGAAGCCGGCACGAACGCCGACGGTACTGTAACCTATAACGTCCTTGGCAAGCACGCCCACGCTTGGCCAGAAATCTGGTTTGGGCCCGAGCTCGGCTGGGTGCCATTCGAACCCACTCCCGGCAGAGGCATTCCTGGTGCAACTCAGTACACCGGCATCTC
>JAHDFH010000123.1 GCA_020628305.1 Acidimicrobiales bacterium
GGTTTTTTTTCAGGCTCACGATTGAACTGTGCAACCATCTCTCCATCGATTTCATGAACCTGGTTATGGCTGTGCCTGGCTTTCGAGGCTAGTCCCAGTGCCTTAAATGTACTCATAGTTTGGCTTCGATCCATGAACATTCGCGTCACGGGAAAGTATCCGCCAAAAACGGAGCTCTTTGCTCTGGTAGCACCACTCACCCTGTTGAGTACTGCAGGGAATCCTAAGTAGATCACGAGACCCACAACCGCCGCAGCTATACTTGCGAGAAGCGGGTTAGGAGTGATCTGGCCCCTAACTGTAAGCGCTGCAATTACTAGTGTCGAAACCAGGATACTGGTTGCTTGCATCATAGCTTCCTTGAAACCCCTATCGTCTTCCGCCTGTCGATTAAACACATGCTCTGCGATGAAGAGAGATCCAGTCGCCAGAGGAATCGACCAGTAAGGCATAAAGCCTGAGAAAAACAAGGGCCAACCTAACGTCACTGCAATGACTGCACCATAGATTCCCATCCGTACCACTGAGTTGGAATCTGTTGGTAAGCGTCGAAGTAGGCTTAGCTTCTTCTTTCCGGGTGTCTCCGATACAGCGCTTTCTTGATCTTCCGCCATGATTATTTCTCCAAGTCGCCTTGGTTAATTGTAGCAAGTAAACACCAATCGTGGTCTCGCTAGGTCTAAAGAACTATGCCCCGTAGCGTGGCCTACCGCCCAGCTGTTTAGTGTTGTACACTCGTTTGTAGAGGTTAGTTGTGGCGGCACCAATGTTGTATTCCGGTTGGCGGACCAAGAAAGGCCTAGGCTTTTTTGGTTTCAGTCAGACACAGACAATAGTTCTTGGTGTTTTCTCGTTTTTCGCCCTTCTGCTAATTCCTCGCAATTTGAGCCTGCTCTGGTTCTTCGGTCCGATGCTAATTATTCTGGTTCTATCGTTTCTAAAGTTTGCCGGAATCTCAGGTTCCACGGTGTTGATTCGTGAACTCGGCTGGCTGGTAGCGAAACGTAAGAGTTTTCTTAACTATGAGTCAGAATACGTGGATGGCACACTTCTCGAAGCAGGGCAGCGGGCCACACTTCCAGGTTTGCTCGCACCAACAAAACTGCTCGGCAAGGTAGATGGGGGAGTTGAGTGGGGTGTTGTTTGGGATCAATCAACAGACTTTCTTACAACCACGTTCATCTGTAACTCTCAATCTCCGATGTTAGCTGACGAGGATAGTTTCAATACTTGGGTGGGGCAGTGGCATCAGTTCTTAGCGTCGCTCGCCAACCAGCCTGAGATCGAATATGTTACCATCACGGTCGAAACCGCTAAAGAAGGTGGCGCTACCGTCACCGAGAATTTGCGTAACTCAATAGTTTCTACAGCTCCCAAGCATGCTTACGATGTTGTAACAAGCTTGACCAACTTAGGCAATGATGGTGCAGCGTTTGTTGAAACTAGAGTTTCGGTAACTTTCAACCCTGCAAGGGGCACAGCTAGCAAAAAGTCGATTGATGACAAGATAAACGACATTTCACGTCATTTGTTTAGCTTGCAATCTCGTTTAATGGCTTGTGGTCTGTCTAGCGTTCGGAGAGCTTCTCCTGCTGAGCTATCTGCCAACATGAAAAGTGCTTTCAATCCGAGCAAGCGAGACAAGATCACCGACGGCATGCTGAAAGGCGCTAGACCACTTCGCTGGTCACAAGCTGGTCCTGCTTATGCTCGTGAAGAACGCAACCACTACCTGCATGATTCTGGTGTTTCAACTTCATGGGTTTGGACAAATGGACCACGCTCACCAGTTCCAGCGACAGTATTAACTGCACTGATAAGCCCAGGGCCATACCCGAAGCGTGTGTCGCTTGTGTATGAACCATCGGACCCTGGAGCAATCTCTAGGCAGCTAGAGCAAGAACGCACAGCACTTGATGCAAAGAGAATCTTGCTTAAACAATCAGCTACTAACGAAACTCAAAGGCAGAAAATTGATAGAGAGTTTGCCGCAATGGCTGCCCGTGAAGAAGCGTTGGGTGCAGGGTTTGGCGATATTGGACTGTACGTAACAGTGACTGTTCCCGACGAACTGGCATTGGATGACGCAAAGACTGACATAGCGTTGCGTGCATCTCAGTCGAAAATAGAGCTCCGTAACGCAACCTGCAGCCAAGCAGCTATCTTTGCAGTTGGATTATCTGCCGGTCTTAACCCACTTAACAAGTCAAACAAGTACTTCGGTTAGTGCGTAAGGCCTAACCCCGCCGAAAAGCGGCTTTATCTGCAACAAAAACTGTTCTACACTAGTTAGAGGCGTAATTGTTCCGGGCGGACCTATGACAGATCTACTTCCACAAGATCAACCACAATCCAATAGCTTAGAGACACCTATTGAGGCTGAAGTTGTTGACGCTAAGACTCGCAAGGTTAAGAAGAACGCAAACAAGTTCCGTGACGAGAAAATTCTTCCAGCTTGGGGATCAACCGAACCGGACAAAGGTCGTGTTGGATTTGTTGAAGTTGGTGAACGCCTTTCTGCACCAACAACGCAAGCTTGTGGCCTGTTTCCTTTCGTAGCCGGATCGGGCGCACCAAAGATCGGTGTACCGGTAGGGTTGCACCTAACCAACCAAGAGATCGTGTGTCTGGACCCGTTCAAGTGGGTTCAGTACGGCATGGTCACCAACCCCGGGATCTTCATCATTGCCCAACCTGGTTGCGGAAAGTCGGCCTTGGTAAAGCGCCTAATAACCGGCATGAGCGCGTTTGGTTCGGTGCCTATAGTTCTTGGCGATGTAAAGCCTGACTATCCAGGCGTTGTCGAAGCACTCGGCGGGCAGGTGATTCGTTTAGGCAGAGGACTAGACACCATCAACCCCCTCGATGCTGGCCCTATTGCTGATGCAGCAAGACGTCTTCGAGAAGCAGGCTTTGAAGACAAAGCATCAGAGCTTGAAGCTGACGCAGTCGGTCGGCGCTTGGCGCTACTAATATCTATCTGCCAGGTGGGTCGTAACGGCAGACCAGTTGAGCCTGGTGAGGAAGTAATGCTTTCTGCCTGCATCACTCACCTGGACGAGCGAGGGGTCGTGGAAGCAACGCTGGTAGAGGTGCTTGAGCTGCTGAGAGAACCTTCAGAGCAGATCATTCAGATCGCAGAGTCTAAAACGCGGGAAGAGTTTGATGCCGAATCAAAGGCTTTGCGTCAAACTCTGTCAATGCTCCTGACAGGATCTTTCAAGGGAGTGTTTGATGGGCGAACATCAAAGCCAATAGACCTCACCGCCCCAGCAATCGAAATCGACATTTCAGCACTTG
>JAHDFH010000040.1 GCA_020628305.1 Acidimicrobiales bacterium
AGCGTCGTACGCAACTGCAATCAGATCAACATGTGCTCGGTGAGCCGCTTACATTGTCACAAACGAATATTTCTAGTGCAAAGGAACAGATAATTTAGACGTGCTTACGCGACCTTAATCGACCGTTAAGAAACACTGGCTTATTACGATAAGGAACCATTTCTTAGTAATTCAATTTAGTCCAGAGTCAATTCTTAGCTGAAGATCGAAGCAGCTCCAATTTATGTTTGCTTTTTTCAAGGAGTGTCAACGCTCTATAAAAAAACACTATTTTAATAACCATAGATCAACTTCACCTGTAGCCCTCTTTAGAATAGCTATGTCTTCTGAGTGGCGGTGAACTGTCAGATCGCCTAAAAATGAAATCTCTGTATTCGACAGACTATGTTCAATTAAATCCTCCGAACCCAACTCCACATCATCGTAAGCCACAAGCTCAATTAATCCGTTAAAAACGAACGCTTTTACACCGTCACTCTCTACTGTTGTACCTTCAATTCCTTGCACCCGCCATTGGGTGACTTTTGCGTCACTTACCCAAGTACGAATAGATTCGTCGACAACCGGTAAGCCCGGTACTATCAACTGGTCAGAGGCAAGCAGTGACTTCGATTCTGATCTCCTATCAGCTTCACACGGAATCGACAAAGCTAGACACACTTGCACTCGATACGCAGAGGGCAATCGATCGAGATTGTCCGCCAATTTATTCCAATAAGTATCTGCCATTGCAAAACGCTTTCGTTCTTGATGCAGACGAGCAAGATTGAACCATTGCATAAGCGATGAGGATTCATCGACAGGTGACGCCTCTATTAAACTAATTGCACGAGGCCACATATCAATATCAGGTTCTTGATGTATTAGAACCAGCGACTTCATAACAATGAGATCTGCGTTATCGGGAGAGGACTGCAACGCCTCTTCTACTATTGCTCTCGCCTTAAACATTTCATCAAGGTGCCAGTAGGCGGCCACTAGATTTGATTGTACCTTGGGATTTTCTGGAGCTATTCGATTCGCTTGCTCTAAATAAGTTGCGGCCAACTGCAAGTGCTGGAGTGCATCGTCGGGAATAGCGGATGAAAAGCTGCGTTTTGGTGTCTGGATACCAGATTCAGACTCAAGATAAGTTGGTATCCAGTACCGATATGCAACTCCTACAGGCATTTCACGCAGTGCCATTTGTAGGTGTACATAACCCAGATTTGTTAGCGCCGCTTGAGATGGAAAATAGAAATTGAAATCGGTAAAAAGTATTAGGGCGTCCTCATATCTACCGGAATAGGCCAACATTATCCCTAGTAAGAATTGATCAATCCGTTTCTGTGCTTCTGCCAACCGTAAGCGTAAAAACTCTGAACGTACACTGGCACTGTAATGAGAATCACCTTGCGCATTCGTGCGACCGTCCCAGATAGCTAGAAAATCCTCATTGGGATCAGCGGAAAAAATTTTTGATACATTAAACCCAGCCAGTGAGGCGATTACGTATCCAAGTTCGTCGGCTTTCAACTCTACATTGCGCCAATGGTCGGAATCAAAAACTCGGTTATAAAAACTATCTTTTACCTCGTGGAGCAAAGGTTTAGAGTTCATCGAATTAGCAGACAAACTGACAAAGGCTTTTTGTTGCCAAAGATCCCTTGAATTTAAATGAGCTAGCTCGTGGCCAATCAAAAAAGCCATCCAACTTCTAGAGATATCGATATCGTCGTGACTGAAAATGATGTCTAGCGCGCCTTTAGACACTATGATGTTTCCATCGGCTAGTGCGATTGCCCAAGGCTTTGTCTCAGCATCGATAACAACAAGCTTAGAGCCAATTACAGAGACACCCACCACCCGTTTCAACCGTTTAAAAATTTCTTCTGCAAGCTTGACTCTATTGTCGTCCTCTGCGTGAACTCGGCCGAAGGTATCTATGTAGAAACTGGCATTCGCACGATCAAGCCCATTGACGTGTGCAGAAAACCCCATGAAAACGATTAAGCATACGTTGGTGAGTAAGCGCCTCATCCCTACACTCAGCTAACAATCAGCGTCAAGCTTTGCAATAGCGCTCTTAGCCTGGCTCGTTCTTCATAAGCGCTGCTGCCAACCAAGTTGATATTTCCTATATCTGTCAAGTGTTGCTTGCCAGATTCAGAGAGGTTTGTAAGGTTGTCAGCGAAATTCACTGAATTAAATGCAGCAAGGGCGTCCTGTAGCTGCGACAAATCTCCGGTAGCAAACGGGTCTTTACTGCTTGAGAGTCTTTCGGAAATCTTGACAGATTCTATTGCTTTACCGAACGCTATCCAGTTTAGGGCACTGTGAGTTAGTTTTGTTTCATCACCTTTCAGGATGTTTTCCATATTCCCTAATTCTGAATTGAATTCAGCTTGACTGAAGGGCACAGTTAGTAAAAGCGCACCTAAACTGGCCACCGATACTTGTAAATCCCGATTTTCAAATTCATTGGATAATTCTGAAATTTTAGCCGCTACAACACGCGTTATCGATTGCGCGTCGGTGGTGGCTCGAAGGAACTGGACTTCGGCCAGTCGCGCACCTAATGAGAAATATCGAGCCCATAGATCATTACTGCCTGACATGGCGGCACTTTGCCCTGGATCTACATTAATAAATGAGGCTACTCCTTCGTTTGTAAGCACACTGGAAGGTATCGAATACGCGATCGCCTCACTATCAATGAGTGTGTTTTCCTGCGACGATGTTCGCAAAATAAAAGGAGTCACTGCGATCGCACAAACAGCGAATGCCAGAGCAGGTTTCGCAATCTTGGGATTGGTGAAATCAGCTAGGGTGGTTAGCGCAATTCCGGGAAAATTGAACACCTTAGCAATCGATGACTTCAGTGATGAAGTAGCTTGGGTGGTTGATGATTCTAACGACACTCCTTCAACTTCAGACTGTTCGCTTTGTTCAATCAAGACCATGACAGAATCGATGGCATTCGAGTCATAACTCGTGCGACTGGCGCGGTAGGCTTGGTACACCTCATTCACGTACTCCAGCTCTTGGGCGCCTGAAACATCGTTGGTAGCCGAACTCCCCCCAATTCGACTGTTCACCTCGGCAGAGTCAAATAACCCTTCCTGCTCCAGTAAGTGAATTGCCTTATCAGTACCTCCAGATACACTTCGATGTTGGATGAAAGATTGATACAACTCACTGGCACTTTGTTCTTTGATGGATTGGTCAGAACTTGAGTCATTACCTTTGTCGGTTGATTTACTCATATCGCCGCTCTGTAGTCGTTCAGTGAATCGGCGAGCCTTTTTTGAGCGGCTCGATACCGAGTTTTCATGGTGTTCACTGGAACGCCAAGAAGTTCACTGAAATACTCCCAGGAGAAACTCTCTTCTTTTGAGGCACGCTGAGCTTGAGTCCAAACCAAAAACACAAGCCACTCTTCCGGTTCAACTTCAGTTATCGCAGTGGTACCGACCGATTTCATGAACTTAAGTCGCGCAACCTCAAAGGTTTTCCAAGTGCCCGACACATCCCACCCGTTGAGTTCAGCCAAGTGGTTCCAATCAAGTCGCTGGCCTGGTTCCCAGTACTCAGACTCGTGGCGCAATAGAAAAGCAGTTCTTTGTTCAGTTGGAAGAGCGGGAATCAACTCCCTTACTAAATGATTGACCAGCTCGTTGTTTAATACGGTGCTTTCAGGGTCACGATGGTCCCCCATCTGTGGCATACGATCGTAATCGTTATCCTCACTATCGGATACCAATACCTTTTCTCTGGTAGTTTTGTTTCGCCAATATTCTTTGATCATATTGCTGGCGATTGTTGATAGAAACTGTGGAAACTTGCCTTCATCCTTGTAGTTTTTCAGATTACGAGCCACCTGAACCCACACTTTTTGCGCGCAGTCTTCTGCATCGGCTTCGTTTTTCAACTCTCGTCGAAATCTGCGGTACAAAACATCGTAATGCCTACCGACCAAAATTCTCATAGCCTGTTGGTCTTGATTAGTCATATACCGAGTTATGAGTTCACTGTCGGTCTCTGTATTCATTGCTTTACTCCTGCGGTACTCCAGCACGCCTCTGCTATAGCGGACTTACATGGGCAAACTAACGTAATTCAAGGCCCAGCCAAATTCGTAGTTCGATTTAGACTCACTCATTAAGTATTTCGTGTGAGATGTTAAGTCTCTCTGCTCGATCTACTTCACTACTTTTAACTCGATAGTTTCCACTAGCGGAATGGTGGATGCAACGGATCGATAGTAACCGCTAATCTGTTCCAGACTTTCTACAGGCAATGGAACTAAGTCTTTCTCTCTAAACAAGCCCGGTAGCCGACTCTCAATATCATCGTATGAGGCCATACACATAACTCTTTCTGTCTTTCCAGCGGAATCGGTCACAATCTGGAAACCGTCACTACCTGGTATTTGCGTGTTGCTACCAGCCGCAACTCGACTCTCGGGCCGAAACCGGTTAGGGAATAGCTTTACAACTCTTCCGTCACCTTGCTGGTAGTAGCAAAATACATTTGCGTCCGTAGTCAGCTTTACTTCAAGCTCTACCAATTCTCCTTGCTTAAATACGTTATTCGTACCTGCTTTGTTCGTTTTAAAGCTGAAGTCCAGTGGAGTGAGTTGAACTGTTTCCAAATCAACTAGGGGCTTTTCGCTTGAGGCGTCACCTACCGCCGTGAAGGTCGGTTGCAGCAAGGCCACATGTTCAGCAGCCACGGGAGTTTCGTCAGCAATTAAGTTGTAGTACAACAAGAAATCGATTTCACCATCTGCAATCAGACCTTGCTGAGTTTTGTACAACGCGATCGCAGTTCGAAGCGCTGGGCTTTCTTCGCCATCCACCTTGCCCGTGTACAAACCAATTGCTGACAATTTGCTCTGGGTAAACGTTATGCGATCGCTGTCTGTCAATCCGACATACCAGTCTTTCACTTGAGACTGAACCGCCGGATTGTTTGACTCAATATCCAAACACTCCCAGTAAGGCGTTTGCGTTAAACGCCCTACTATTTCTATGGTACCTAGCTCTATTAAAGTCCGGATACTATGGTGGAAGCCTTCACTATTATCGTCAGTAATACGAAACACGGCACCCAGTTTCTGGATTTCACCCGACAAGTCGGTTGCTGAACCCTTTCTTAAAACTGCGATGGAGTTACTGGAATATACCCCAGGTAGCAACTGCAAATTCCCAACCGTACCAAGGTTCATATCCAACGAAATTACAGAGGCAATCCTATCGCGGCTATACTGGGCTTCGACTCCATCGAGTACACCCACACCACCACCGGCTTGGTTCGTCTGCACCCCTTTGTCAATTTGCGGTGCGCTTAGCCTGATAAAAAAATCTGGGGACCGGAAAGTCTGATTCCCGTGCAAATTATGATACTGGGCGACGTCAGATAAATCTGAGCTCAGAGACACGATCCCAAATGCTTTACTCTTCCGGGACATCGTACTTAAAGAAGTCATCAGCATATCGGTCGTACCCGTCACATCACTGGCCGGATCTCTGACTTCCTGGGCGCCGATTAGAAGCCCTGAAATGCCATACTGGAGCAACTTTTCGTCCATACACCGCAAAGACTGAGTAAAGTTTGTGATGGTACGTGTAGGTGCCGCATTGGGTGTTGCCGCGATACGTGCGTCTGTTGTTGCATCAATGTCGGGACGAACTAATGGAGACGAACATCCCACAAGGGTACACATACCAACTGTTAGCAATACCTTTACTGTAAAGCGGCGAATCGTGTGGCTTGTTGTGAAGTAGGATGATTCGATTTTCATTAGCGTGTCACAGTCAAAAGCTGAAATTACAATAACAGTGCTTTGTTAAAAGCACACATTAGTTACGTCACCGAGTATGTTGACGTCTTGTGGGTTGTCCAAAATGGATGTGCCAGAGGTCTGATTTCCGATTGAAGTAACACATCCGCGTCGGCCAAATTCCTTATCAGACTTCACAGTCTGTTTCGGTGCATCTGCGAACATGCCGCTTAATCTAGCACCCGAAATTTTGTTCAGATTCTGATTTCCGATGCTTTGGCGCACGTTAATCTCTTGAGCTTGGGCCATATTTCCGCTAATCGCGCAAAAACAAATGATCGCTGCAGTGATGACGTGATTTTTCTTTTGTCTGGCTTTCATATCAATTTACTCTATTACTCTGAACGAACCAGATAGTCAGCAAGTGACGCTGATACGTCTTTAGTTGATGGTTACACGGTTTAATGCGCTGCACCAACAAAAGTTTTAAGCCAGTCAATAAACTTATAGGAAAGATGATAACTATCTGAAAAATATAGGAAATATTTGGTTAAAACATGCTTGCGCCTGTATAAAATACGCATTATTTCGCATGTACAAACGCAAGAATTTCCATGGTCTCTAGAATACAGGCTGGAGATTCTCAGCAGCCTCATTCCTCTCTTGTTCCACCCGGTAAGATGGATCCGTTCTATTTTAATTTCCTGCCGTTGTACCCAGGCGAATCTCCACCCGGCGATTCAGTGCCATGGAGTCCGGGTCTATATTGCTCGCTAAAGGACGATTCTCGCCGCTGCCAGATGCGATCAGCCGATCATTGGGAATACCAAATTCATCCGCTAAATACTGTTTGGCTGATTTCGCACGGCGCTCAGATAATGCTTGGTTGTAGTCGCTCGGCCCACTACTGTCTGTATGGCCTTCTAAAAAGACTGAAACATTCGGGTTCTCATCCAATACAGAAAGCAGCTCATTGCCAAATACATCAAGCTGCGCTCTGCCTACCTGAGTCAGCGTGTTTGAACTGGTCTCAAACCGAATGTCGTTGACCGCGAGTGCATCACTTTGAATTCCAGCAACTGATGTGCTTGTGCTGTGACGGTCTGAACCTGCGTTACCCTCAGCCGATTCCGCTAACAAATTGACCTGTTCAATTCTCTTTTTAAGTTCTCGCCTAACAGCTCGAGTATTAAATTGGACATCACTGTCCACAAAGTATCGTAACTGGGTGGCTTTAACTTCCGAACCCGCCAATACAGTATTAACCCTTGACACAAAATTATCTATCGCTGAAGCGTTATTGCCAACTGAATAAACATCTGATTCGTCTGTATATTCAAAATCAGAAAGTGCAACGACACTATCTGACGCAAATACAAAAACGGTTTGTACACCAACAGGCTCGCCTTGCCTGAGTACTCCCGTTTCTTCCGGTGGATAAATGAAGGATCGATAGGCCTTTGGAGTCCCAGAGACTAGATGATCTGGAAATACCGCGGCAACGTCACCCTTAGGATCAACAAACACCATCAAATAATAAGAAGGCCCACTGCTGGACAGCTCAAATACAAGCTGGTCACCCACATTCACAGCGGCATCTTCACCCAACGGAGTTCCCTGTAATCGAGCAGATAACTCGGTCGATCCGTAATCCGCTATCACGCCTGTGATCTTTTCAACCGCGTCTTTCCGATTCAAATCTGCGGTTGCGGCACTAGGGTATGCGAAGTGAAGTACAACTATAAAAAGCGCAAATAAACGCATTGCTCATTCCTCAATGTCTGTTCCTCAAGCCGGTCATTGGCTAACTGTCCCAATGTGCCCCTACTCGCAAATCCTATTTACCGCGATACGGTAGGTACGGTTTCAGAGCCTGAAGAAGCTGATCTTTTCGATCCCATTTCGTTTATTGTTCGTGACGATCACAGCCCGATACTGGCTCCCCATAACCGCCGGCAACGAATTTTTTATGAGTTTGTAGCCACCCATAATCACCCCAAATACTGCCATCAATTCCTTCTTTTGATAGCCTTCAGGTGTTTGAATTACAAATCCTCCACCATAGTTATGCACAGCGGAAAGCCAACGCTGAATTCGCTCAGGCAGATCTTCCACCGCAACGTCGCTATAGGGAAACGTTACGGTCACAGAAGGGGAATTTGCTCTCATATAAACCATCATGGAAGCGTCAAATGCGTCAAGGTCAATAAATTCGATGGTATCTTGATTGGTTTTTGCAGGCTGGCTTTCTGGCTGCGCTAAGCTACCGCAGCCCGACAAAAGCAATCCAGAGGCAAATAGGAAGCATAGCACGACAGTTCTGGCGTAGCCTATACTCATAATTAGCGCCTTACGACGATTTCAACACGTCGGTTGAGCCGCCTATCATCGCTAGATTGTTCTGGGTAGCGAAGCTCCGATTCTCCCAAACCAAAGGCTTCTACACGCGCGGGGCTACTAAGTAATTGCTGCACTACGTTTAAGACGGCGTTCGCTCTCCGTTTGCTCAAATCCAAATTATAAGCAGCTGCTCCTTGCGAATCTGTGTGACCATTAATTGCTACCAAATCACCCGACTCAAGTTGTAATGCGTTGAGCGCTGCGCTGATTTGTTTTATTGTTGAATGACTGGCAGAGGTCAGCTTGTCACTGTCAAACTCAAATAACACGGGGATATTTAATCGGGACTCTGTTTGCCCACTGGTGCTCGGTGTTTCTGGTTCGTAGGCAACAGTGTCAACTGCAGACACTTGCGCTCCTGCGTAGTCGACCGTAATGCTCTCTGTGACTTGCTCAGTGGCTGGGTCTTCATTGGCTTCCCGCACAACCAGGCGAACACCAATACCACGGCTAGACCCTTGATGCTGTAACTGCAGCGATCGCGCTAGAACGGAGGAATCGGCAACTGCAAGCGCATCGTCTATTTCACGCTGCCTTTGTACCAGTCTTCCCGGCAACTGAGCACCGGAGGCATTGAACGCGCGAGCAGCGTTTTGAACGGCTACAGAAGCCGGCGCTATATCTCCCTCAACTAGGTAGACTTCCACCAACCAGGCGTTGCTGATTGCCAAACGGCGCATCTCATCTCGTGTATAGGTGCCGGATGTGTCCGGTTCCAGCGAATCTCGTGCGCTCTCAAAAGCTTTCACCGCATCAATACTATTGTCTAATTCGAGCTGAAGTTTACCTAGCTCCAGCCAGCCTAGATACTGAGGGCAGGCTTTAATTGACTTCTTCAACAGGACCAATTGTTCTATCTCATCCGAATTAGCATTCGCCTCCTGAAGCAGTATGGCAGCATATTCTTCAGCGTCAGCCGGACAGCTGGCTTGGGATACACTTGGTAGCGATAGAGCCGTACTTAGCATTAATAGTGTCAAGACATGCTTCGCGGTATGCCTAAACTTCACGGGTTCAAACTCTTGGGCTGCGTCGAAAATTTTCATAGGTTTATCGTCCAAACATCAATCGCAAATATCAGGTGACTTGCAGGTTTTAAGGAACGCCACACCTGCTGCCTTGATTCCCGGGGCATCTCGAAAACCCTGCAAACCGGCTGAAGAAGGCAGAACATAACTTGATAAAGCATCACCGGTGCGTGCTTTCTGCACACTCGATTCGAATAAATTAACAGGTTCCTCGCTAAACAAGACGGACACCATTGTGTTACCCCAAGGTTCCTGTGAGGACCATTCAAAGGGTCGAGTACCCGGCAACTCTTGTTCGCCTGCCGAAACACTATTATCGGAATCAAAGCCATTGGGAAAAAGAACAACCATCTCATCATTACTCGCTACTGCAACGATGTTTAGGTATCCGTCTTTGGGAACATCTACATCGATAGAAATAGGATCATTCTGAAAATACAGATCTGCCGTTAGACTTACCTGCAAAGGACTTACGTCACGCGCTATGGCTAACACATCACCTTGATTTATCTCCCCCCTTTCTTCGGCCGTTGTTAACACAATACTTTTATCAAACAAGGTTGAATCGCCAGTCAAATTTGGTTGGTAGAACAGGTCCTCATCCAATCTTTCGTCCAAAATGCGTGTCGCTTCTTGAATTAGCGATTGAGGTGATGCGGTCAATCGTTGAGATTCTAGCGTTTCCGCGATCGCTAACGTAAACAAACTACCTTTTTCGGAAGCCAGGGCCTGTTGATTGTCTTGAGCTGCAGAGAGGGTGATCACGCCTGCAGCCTCTCGATCAACTAGATTCGCCCCCCCAGCCGCTAAGGTGCGTGTTGCTCGGGTGGGTGGCCCTAAAGACTTAACGGCGAAACTGGTACTACCGTAGGCTTTTGTATCCGCCGATTCTGTTCCTGTGAAACCGCGCGTTACGGTGCCACTGTGGCACGCATCGACAATAACGATCACGTTGTCACTGACCAAAGTGTTCAACATCTCAGCTAGTTGATCATCCAGCAATACTCCGTCCCAAGTAACCGTTTGAGTATCGTGCTTATACACACTTCTCAGGTCATATAACGATATTGCCTCATCTGCTCCGTCTGACTCATCCCCGCTCACGTCCGGCACTTGAACACCATGGCCGCTGTAGTAAATCAACACGGTATCGCTGGGTAGTACGTTCGTATTCAAAAAGGAACTGAATTGATATTTCAAGTTTCCTAAAGTTACATCCTTACCTTTTAAGGTGCGAATATTTTCCTTTTCAAAGCCGAGCTTCCGCGCTACACGCTTCATTTCGACGAGATCTAAATCAATACCGGGAAGGTTACTACTTTCGACTTCGTAGGCTGTGGTTCCAATCAGTAATGCTTTGTTGGCTGCCTGTACATTAGAAACAGAGCCAAACGCGATTAGAAGGAGAACTAACGATTTGAGATGTTCGTGATATTTCATTATTTTTCGGCCTTTAGACTCAATTTCCTTTCCCAAATTAATGCATGAGAGTTAAATAAGTTTTAGTCATCGACCTTGACAGTAAATTTTTTACTGCTTTTACGGTTAGCGGTGTCGCTGATTTCCACGAGAAATTTATGTTTTCCAGTTGGAAGTTCGGCACCTTCGGCTTTGATGGAGTGGGAGTCCACTATGGCATGCTCAAGAATTCGACTGGTTATATCTTTCTTGACGAACATCAAATAGAAAATCTTCAATGAAGACATATCTATGTCGGCATTACCGGTAGCTTGGAACTGAACTTCAATATTCACTGGCGATTGCAAACTGCCTGAGACAATCTCTGGTGCCACAACACTTATGAGAGGCCCACCGGCTACAGCTTTGGGCACAAAATCGTTCGCAGGGTTTTCCCCTTTTTCAACAGCAATGCCATATTCCTCGGAAGTAACAAGATCAAATGCATGTGCTTTCACAGAAATAAGTGGCGTTAACACACTAAGCGCGAGTACCACTCCAGCTGGCTTAATTTTACTAATCATCAAACTAAATCCTCCTAATCAACTGATCAAAAACGAGCCAGATATGACCCTTTAAATTCCGCTATTTTTACTGACCTTCCAACCGCTCTAACGCCTCACTCGCGTATGTATCTCCGGCTTGTTTGGCAAACTGGTACAACTGTTTCGCTTTGTCTATGTTGATTGGTACAACCTTACCTAGTTCGTAGTATTCGGCGAGATTGTGCGTACCAACGGGATGCCCTTGATTCGCGGCCTTTTCAAACCACTCCATGGCTTTCTCGAAATTCTGGGTGGTGCCTATTCCTTCATCATAAGAGTAGCCAACCTCCGCTTGTGCATCTGCTACACCATCCAAAGCAGCCTTCATGTACCAAGTGAAGGCAGTTTTTTCATCAACGGATACGCCGAGTCCACGGCTAAATACATCACCCAAATCAACAAATGCGTCCAAGTGCCCTTGGTTGGCCGCTTTCTCGAACCAGTAACGGGCGGTTTCATAGTTCTGCTCAACGCCTTCCCCAAATTGATACAGAACGCCCAAATTCCTTTGTGCCGTGGGGTGACCTTTA
Organism: Acidimicrobiales bacterium; assembly: GCA_020628305.1. Taxonomy (GTDB): domain Bacteria; phylum Actinomycetota; class Acidimicrobiia; order Acidimicrobiales; family SZUA-35; genus JAHDDW01. Next base: position 11,726 of record JAHDFH010000040.1, read on the forward strand.
TCTGCAGCGTTCAAGAGTAACTCCACCGCTTTTGCCTTATTAACCGCTACGCCCTCGCCATTTAGGTAAAGTGCCGCAAGATTGACCATTGCATCCAATTGATTCTGCATAACCGCCAGTCGGTACCAACTCGCAGCTCTGGCGTTGTCCTCCTTCACGTTCCGTCCCGTGTCGTAAATAAAACCCATCTGCGCCTGTGCAATCGAATCGCCGGCAGCCGCCGCTGAAGAATAAGCGCCTAAAATCGATGCTTCATAGTTATTACTCGATTGACCTGGAATCACACTCACCGAAGTAGGCTGGACAGTATTTGATGCGATCGAAGCCGATTCAGCGGAAATAGAAGTGCTGGCTGGAGGGTTAGACTGCCCCGCCAGGTAGATTCGACGCGTTAGGCTGGATTCAGCCCAGGGCACCTGTTTGTTGTCCGTTTCAGACATCACGGCAACGCGTACATCCAAAGCAACATCACCAATGTGAACATCAGGCGCAGCAAGACTTCGTAGCAAATGTTTGGTGAACGTTCCGTTGCGACCAATTCCGTCTTCAGCAACCTGGCCAGGAGCGGTGGCATACAGGATCAATGAACCTATTGGTGCATTCAATTCACTAAGCCCCCGACTGCCTGAACGCGTGGACTTGGGTAAGGGGTTGTCTCGACACGCGTCAAGAATCAGAACATTAGCTCCGCTGTTGTATTTCTCGAGTGTATTCAGTACTAATGATGTTCGGACAGCCTCCCATTCCACTTCATCTTCGTTTGCGATTTCAGCCCCGACAGGAATCATATAATTCTCACCAGATACACTGACCCCATGGCCGGCAAAATAAAATAACCTTACATCCGCAGTCTTTATTTTATTGCTGAAGTCACGAATCGCACGCTGCATAGAGGCTTGATCAGCATCTAAAACTAATGTGGTATCAAACCCCAACTTCTCTGAAAGTAGGTTGGCTACATCTGTTGCATCATTTACTGGATTTCGTAGTGGAGCAACTGAGTAGTCACTGTTACCAACCACCAGAGCAACTCTAACCTCAGCAGTCGCATGATTGATACAGGACAACCAGTGAATTAAAAACAACCCCGCAAACACCTTCCCACGTTGCAAGATCAACGAACAGACAAGCTGGCACCGTGATAAGAAATTCTCATTACTGTTCGCTATATACATGCTCTCACTCGGACTTTTGACTGCCATATCAGCTTCAGGGGCTGACTAACTATCGCTTGCCAATCTCAACGATACTTACAACACCATACCCTCTGGATATTGCCGTTACATCTCCGGTATAAACCGTTGAGTTCGAACTTCCTCTTATGGCTGAATCTTGAATCGTGTTCACTTCAACAACACTGCTACTGTTTGACCCAACCGCTACCGCTTGAATTGATCCTGTAACAGATGTTAATGTCAAATTCCCAGCTAGAGAACTATTCTCCACAACACCTACTTTAACGCTGCAAAGATTTTTTGTTCCAGTCGCGGCGCACAGAATATTGTTTGAAACAATATTAATTTCAACAGAGCCTGAAATATCACTTGATGCAAGCGATGGTGACAAACAGTAGAACCCACAGACAACGCCGATTATTGCCGCCGATACGCGTTTACTCATGACTTACTCCTCAAATTAGAAAGAATTCAACCGCTGCCTGATACTTTTACGCTGGCCAAACAGCGGCATGTTTTTTCTAATGCACCACAAATCAAAAAGTTTGAAGATCATCGATAAAAGTATTTATTTATTCCGTTTTCGAAGTTTATTCACTATTTCACTCTGTGAGGTACTCTACATTGGGCTAGAAACTACTCTTTTAAAAATTTGCACGGCCTCACCAAGGCGGATATATCCAAAATGATGAATTGGAGCATTCTCTCCATCCCTTTTTTGATATTTTTCACTTAAAACAACGTGACGTGGCAGTCCGTGGGTGCAGCCAGGTCCGCTTTGGTCAACAACCTAGACTAAAGTATTAAACCTCACTCTTCCTACCACTTTGAGCGCAAAACCCATCATTTAGAGGCGACTCTTACCGACACCAGACTTCTGAACTTACACACGTTTCTTCGAGTTATTTGATTGCCACCAAATCCATTCAAGCCGTGTTTGACATGACTTCGGCCGCTTCGATCATCTCCAGATTGATCACTTTTTGATCCACTTTAACGCGTACTCAGATGTCTTTGACGGCAGCCATGGTCGTTGTCGCCATATAGCTTGATCCGTGCACGTTAGCGATCAGATTGTCGCTGAGTACATTCGTCGTGAAATTGCCGATTATTATGTTGTTCTTCGCTTCATCCGCTGAGATTTGGCCCCATTCACCGATCTCACAGCCTAACGTGCCAGTGAGAGACCACTCTCACTGGCACCGGCCTTCACCACTCACAACCCTTCTTCTGGATTACTTAATCACCCCCAAATCGATTCGAGCTGTGTTCGAGCTGCCTTCGGCCGCTGCAATCACGTCAACTGTGATCACGTTCAGATCCACATCCCCGCCTACCCAGCTGTCTTTTACCGTTGCCATAGTGACTTTTGCGGTGTTGCTCGATCCGCCCGCATTAGCGATCACGTTGTCCGTAAACACATTCGCTGTGAAATTACCGTTTACTGTGCTGTTTTTCGCTTTACCGGCTGAGATACCGCAATCGTTGTGGCTGCCTTGCGCGGTGCACACTAAGTTCAACATATTGACATCAATCGATGCATCACCACCGATGGATGTACCAGCCTGAGCCGAAGCGGTTAAAACTGCGCTTGTCAAAGCCATGGCAGTAAGTGAGGCTTTCAGAATTTGCTTGTACATGGTCATTCTCCAGAAATTGAGCGAGTCAGTGGACTGCTGTGTTAAACATGCAGATCTCAAGGTCGCCCCGAGTGGGCTACTTGCTCTGCTTGTCTGGATTAATGCATCAGCTTGGAGAAAGTTTGCTTGGAGCTGACTTTTTTATTCATTTTTTTAGTTAGCGACTAGTGCATGGCGAAGAGGAAGCCACTCACAAGTTTTCGTTACCATTGGTTCAGTGCTGTTGAAACTGTGTCAAGTCAATTAGGGCGAAAATAAAACCGCAACTGCCGATCAAACATTTCTGGCCTAGGAGGTAACGGCAACGGTGATGCTGCGAGTACGGCTCGCTCGACAGATCTCTTCAGTGCAGCACCACCACCCCTACAACTTTCAACCTCGACATCAACAATATCTCCACCTTCAAGTTGCACCACACTGACCACACATTCCACATTACCACTGAAATCTAATGGTCGATGCCAGAATCGGTCTACACGCGCGCGTAAAGCATTAAAGTACCTTTTTTGCAATTCGTTAAGCTCGTACCTCTGCTCACTCACACTAAGATCCTTAGCTTCCCGTGCTTCCTTGATTTCTTCTTTATCAACGCTTGTCAGAACGATGCTCTCCAATTGATTAACTTCCGTCATCGTTACCCAACGTCGTTCGCGTTGATAACCTTCTTTTGTCACCAAAACGTCGTAGCTCTTTCCCCGTTCAAGCTCAATACCGTCCTGATAACGCGGTACGGTGTTCATGATCCGCACTCGCGCGTCCGCTGGTTCAACTTCTACCGTTAATCGAGCAATATTGCTCTCGGGTTCTGGAGTTTGATCTTTGGATTCATCCACCGGGGGCGATTCAGGTTTTGCTTCTTGAGATGCTTCAGACACCGCCGCACTCTCGTTCGTCTTCACGGCTTCAGCTTCTAGGTTCGCCAGAGCTAATCGCGCCAATAAGCTAAACCGCCCCTGGGGAAACTCGGTTAAATACGCCTCATAAGCGGCCCGACTGCCTAGCTCTTCCGCCCGCCGATAAAACTCCAAATCCAACATGCCCGCGGGCAGCTCCGCCATCCGTAGCGGTTCCGATTCGTCTTGGGTCTGCGGTTCTGGATCTACGTCGGCTTCTGGCTTCGGCTCTGGTTCCGGGGTTTGTTTGTCTGAGAAGAATACAAAATCTCCACGCGACAACCGATAGTCGTTGATCTTCCCGTACTGCGGCGTTTGCGCCACGTAATTCGGCACCAACTGCGACAAATGCACACCCAACTCTGTGCCTGTGATGTAGCCATCGTCGTTCAGATCCCCTTTGCCCTGTATGGCGTCTACAAAGGCTGGGGTAAACGTACTCTTCGCTGGTACCACTTCATCGGCTGAACCGGCCGTTATGAACTGACGCACCGGTTTTGACGTCGCTTGACGTACATAGCGCTCACCTGGTTTGGGTGCGTTCTTCGCCTTGAACACGCTGCCGGAAAAACAACTGTCGAACAGAAACAACGCATGCTTAGAATCCATATTCCGCGCCCACGCCAACACCTGAGACATCGGCAGAGCTTTGCGTTTGAAGGCCGTACGCTCATCCGGTAGTGGCGCATCCACCGGGACCAGAAACCCTTTGTCCCCCACACTGTGCCCATGACCGGAGAAGTAGATCAACAAACGGTTACCTTCTTCGAATCCGTACTGCCAGATGAACTCTTCTATCCCGTTTCTCAGTGCGCGGCTGTCGGGGTCCACCAAACGTTCAACATGGAAGTTTTTATTCTCCAGTGCCGCTTGCACCTCGTCCAGTTCGGTCGGTATCGTTGTGAGCTTTGACCATGACTCGTACTGGCTTACACCCACCAGCAGTGCGTAGCTGCCTTTGTACAGCTCAATGGAGTCCCCATCCAACGTCTGTGCTGCCAGCGGCTCGCGGTGTACGCCTCGGGTATCAGCGTCAATTGACTGTGCGGCACTAGTTGAGAGCGGGGAGAACCACAGGCACGCGGTGAGTAACGTGGCCGCTAACCGCTGCAGCGTCTGCCAACACTTCATCCCAGCCTTGAGTGGCCTATCACCTTTCACAGCGACACATCTCGTGATTCAACGTTGCGTTCTGGTCCGATTAAGTATCTACCGCCAGTCCCGTCCTGTGCAAGTAGAAAAAAGCCAATCGGTTATCAAAAATTTGCTCTTCGACTGGCCTGACAACCTCAACGTCTAAAGTGCTAGTGAGAGTTACTTCTCACTAGCACTGGCCTTCATATCTTTTTTGGTTTTTTAGCCCTGTCGGGTTTATTTAATCACCCCTAGGTCAATGCCTGCGGTGTTTGAGCTGCCTTCAGCCGCCGAGATCACATCAACGGTGATCACATTCAGATCCACATCCCCGCCTGCCCAGCTGTCTTTGACCATGGCCATGTTGACCGTTGCTGTGTTGCTCGATCCTGCAGCCAGCGCGATGACGTTGTCTGTGAATACGTTCGCTGTGAAATTGCCATTCACTGTGCTGTTCTTTGCCTTACCGGCTGAGATGCCGCAATCGTTGTGGCTGCCTTGAGCGCTGCACACCAGATTCAGCATGTTGACATCGATGTCGGCGTCGCCACCGATGGATGTGCCGGCGTGGGCAGAACCTGCCAGAAAAGCGCCTGCTAGGGCTAGAGTGGCTAATGAGGCTTTAAGAGCTTGCTTGTACATGGTCATTCTCCAGAATAGTAATTGAACGTCAGTTTCAACGTGCAGATCCCAAGGTCGCCCTTACTGAGCAGCTTGTTCCGCTTGTCTGGATTAATGCGCTTGATTTGGAAAAGTTTGCGCTTTGTTGACTTTTTTATTTGCTTCGATCATCAGACTGCGAAAACAAAGCAATATCTAGATTCGGTTAGTCTTCCTGCTCGCCAGTATGATTACTGCCGTCAAGGGCGACGTTTATAAAGGCTCGCAGTCCATCGTAGTCCTCTTATGTTCAACACCGCATGCTTTAGCGAATAACTCAGTGGCTCTAATTTCGTCTTTCTTTACGCCATCACCTGCTTCATACAAACTTCCAAGATTACGGCAACTCATTAAGGCACCAGCATCACACTCTTTGGTGTAAAAGTCTGCTGCTTTGAAGTCCCGCAACACACCAATACCTTCTTTAAATAGGACCCCTAATCCACTGCAGCCCCACGCATCACCTCCATCGCAAGCCCGAGTGTACAAATCAATTGACTTAACGATGTCCTGCTCCACAACCTTACCCACAGAATACAGCTTTCCAAAGCTCACACAGGACCAAAGATCCCCTTCATCGCACGCCCATTTGTATACGTGGTAGGCCTTTTAATAATTGCCCCCAACACCACAAGAGCGAAAATAGAACCTCGGAAAAAGATCAAACACATCAGGCTCCGTTGGTAGTGTCAATGGTGATGACCATAGTACGGCACGCTCTACAGACTTCTTCAGTGCAGCATTACCACCCTTGCAGTTTTCAACATCGACATTGATAATTTCACCAGTGTTAGCCAACATCACGCTGACTTCACATTCAGCATAGCCATTGAAACCGGGTGGTCGCCGCCAGTTCCGGTTTATAAGTTCGCGCAACTCACTAATGTAGTCCCTTTGATCTTTCTGGGTTACCGATCGGTCTGCAGGTGTAAGCGCACTATTCGCTCCTTCGTATTCAAGGCTCGCCAGAACAATACTTTCAATTTGATTCTGCTCCGTCATCGTCACCCAACGTCGTTCCCGTTGATAACCCTCCTTAGTCACCAAAACGTCGTAGCGCTGACCCCGTTCAAGCTCGATACCGCCCTCATACCGCGGCACGATGTTCATGATCCGCACGCGCGCGTCCGCTGGTTCAACTTCTACCGTTAATCGAGCGATATTACTTTCGGGTTCTGGAGTTTGATCTTTGAATTCATTCACCGGGGGCGATTCAGGTATTGCTTCTTGAGATGCTTCAGACGCCTCCTCGCTCTCGTTCGTCTTCACGGCTTCAGCTTCTAGGTTCGCCAGAGCTAATCGCGCCAGTGAGCTAAACCGACCCTGGGGAAACTCGGTTAAATACGCCCCGTAAGCGGTCCGACTTCCGAGCTCTTCCGCCCGCCGGTAAAACTCCAAATCCAACATGCCTGCCGGTAGCTCCGCCATCCGTACGGGCTCTGACTCTTCTTGGGTCTGCGGTTCTGGATCTATTTCGGGCTCTGGCTTCGGCTCTAGTTTTGGGGTTTGTTTGTCCGAGAAGAATACAAAATCACCCAGCGATAACCGATAGTCGTTGATCTTGCCATACTGTGGCGTTCGCGCTACGTAGTTCGGCACCAGCTGCGATAGATGCACGCCCAGCTCGGTCCCGGAGATGTACCCATCCTCATTCAGGTCCCCATCGCCCTGTATTACATTCACAAACGCCGGCGTAAACGTACTCTTCGCCGTCACTACCTCATCGGCAGAACCGGCCGTTATAAACTGACGCACCGGTTTGGAGGTTGCTTGACGCACATAACGCTCTCCCGGCTTGGGTGCGTTCTTCGCCTTGAACACGCTGCCCGAAAAACAACTGTCGAACAGAAACAACACGTGCTTGGAATCCATATTCCTAGCCCATGCCAGCACCGGAGACATCGGCAAAGCTTTGCGTTTAAACGCCGTACGCTCATCTGGTAACGGTGCATCCACCGGAACCAGGAACCCTTTGTCCCCGACGCTGTGCCCATGACCGGAGAAGTAGATCAACAAGCGTTTGCCTTCGTCAAAACCGTATTGCCAGATAAACTCTTCTATCCCGTTTCTCAGCGCGCGGCTATCAGGGTCCACCAGACGTTCGACGTGGAAGTTCTTGTTCTCCAGTGCCGCTTGCACCTCATCCAATTCCGATGGAATCGTGGTGAGCTTTGACCACGACTCGTACCGGCTTACACCCACCAATAAGGCGTAGCTGCCTTCGTACAACTCTGTGGAGTCTCCATCTAACGTTTAAGCCGCCAACGGTTCGCGATGCACGCCTCGGCTATTGGCCTCGGTTGACTGCGCCAAACTGGTCATCGATGTCGAGAACCACACGGACGCGACCATCAGCATCGCGGCTAAACGCTTTAGCGTTCGCCAGCTAATACTCTGCGATCTCAGGTGCGGAACCGTCGTCACAGCCGAATATCTCGCGGGTTGCGGGAAAGGATCAGCCGTGGAGTATCCAACGTCTGCCGGATGCGAGACAAGTCGAAAAAAGCGGATCGGTTATCACTATGTCCGTATTTCTGTGCCACTTGGGCCCATCCGCCCATCTCGCAACCTGACGTGCCAGTGAGAGATCACTCTCACTGGCACGGGCCTTCTCCACTCACACCATTTTCTGGTTTATTTAATCACCCCGAGATCGATTCGGGCTGTGTTCGAGCTGCCTTCGGCTGCTGCGATTACGTCCACCGTGATCACGTTCAAATCCACATCCCCACCTACCCAGCTATCTTTGACAGTCGCCATCGTCACCTTTGCGGTATTGCCGGATCCGCCTGCGTTCGCTATTACGTTGTCAGTGAAAACGTTCGCTGTGAAATTGCCGTGAACCGTGCTGTTCTTCGCTTTACCGGCTGAGATACCGCAGTCGTTGTGGCTGCCTTGCGCGGTGCACACTAAGTTCAACATATTAACGTCGATCGATGCATCACCGCCGATGGATGTGCCAGCCTGAGCCGAAGCGGTTAAAACTGCGCTTGTCAAAGCCATGGCAGTAAGTGAGGCTTTCAGAATTTGCTTGTACATGGTCATTCTCCAGAAGATGAGTGCGTCCGAGGACTGCTGTGTCAATAACGCAGATCCCAAGATCACCCCGAGTGGGCTACTTGTTCTGCTTGTCTGGATTAATGC
>JAHDFH010000041.1:0-955 GCA_020628305.1 Acidimicrobiales bacterium
CGCCTCCACGACCGAGGCTCTACTTGGAATTATTGCTCAATCTAATCAAGACACCGGCTACGTTGTTGTTTCTCCCCCTTTCTTTAACGGTGGTTTTCGAGAAGGCTCTAACCAACAACTGATAGATAGCCTAGCTGAACCTCCAAGCTGCTTTAGTATTGATCCTCCTGCGAACGCACCAGCAAACACCACCGCTGTTACGACACCCAATGGAACCGAGATCGTTAGTCTTGATCTTGAGCTGGATTCAAACTTTAAAGCAGATTTAGATAGCTTGTCGCTTGCACCATTACGCTCAGGTTCTCGGCCATATCTGTGGGGAATGAACGCAGGGATGTCTGTTGATGGCCGGCCCTATCTCACCAGTGGTTCCACTGCTACAGACCATGTCGATTCTGCCCTTGAATGGGGTTTTAACGTGGTGAGAGTCAATGTGCGCTGTCGGGGTTGGGACGATATTCCAGTTGAGGCCATAGTTTCCGAAGCTGGTGAAGCCATAAAGGCTTACAATGAGGTAGGTATAGCGGTCATGTTGGAATGCCACGACCTGACAGGAAAGTTTCCATTCGTAGAAGAGACGGGAGAATGGGGCCTTTCTGTTGCTGAGCAGGAAGACCGCTACAACAAAGTTCTCGAATTCTGGACCAGGATTGTTGCCGAGCATCGAGAAAATGAGAACGTCTACTTCAATTTCTTGAACGAGCCCTTCCGTGACAATAACCACTTTGAAGAGTATCTCGCTGTACACGAGCGTTTTCTTGACATTCACGACGGAGCTTCAGGTCCCGCTGTCATCGACCTTCCCTACTGGGGGCAAGGATTGGACGTTTTAAGAGAACAACGCTTCCTGGAGTTCGCTTCCTCTCATCCGGAAGTTATCTGGAGCTTTCACGACTACGGGCGTATTTCTGACTCCGATTATGTTGAACTGCTGCAGATAGCTTCAGATAACGAC
>JAHDFH010000041.1:965-20199 GCA_020628305.1 Acidimicrobiales bacterium
CGTTGGGGAATTTGGAGCGTTTGTTAATCCTGCTCAACAGCAGCAGATCGGTATTTCTTTTGATGATGCCCGACGAGCCCTCGCACGAACGCTCTACATCAACTCCAATGGCCAGTGTAAGATTTCATCGCTCGCTTGGGGCTATACGATGGCTTCAGATGTAACCGACTTTGGATTTCTGCTAGCTGACCAGCACAGTGACGGACTGAGACCAGATGAAGTTAACACGCCGTATGGACAAGCCTTGAGCAGATACAGCGGGTCTCTCATAGGTCACTGCTTATAACCCTCAGCTAACGCCCTTCAGAGCGGCTTAACTTAGCACCAAATCCCCCGCTGTGTCTCCGCAGCTCGGTGACCGCTAGTTCTTGCTCGCTACCACTATGGTGCGGGCATAGGAATCCATTATTGTTTTATGCTTCCGTTTTGCATCAAACAGGAATATCAAAGAGACCAGACCGATTCCAGCTATAGCAAGGGTAAACAGTTGATCAGCTAGAAATAAGACTGAGCCTGAGTTGAAATCAACCTCAGTGACATTTTGTGGGTCGCCTTCAGCTATCTCATACGAACCCAAGAGAATCAGCGTCCAGACAGCTTCAGCTACATGAACCATGCTGCGATTGACGGTCTGAACAAAGATCAACTTCTCAGGACCCCGTTCAGGAATAACTTTAAGTCCAAGAGCAAACTTACCCGGCGTGGCTTGCAGAAAGAAGTAGCCAAGTACGTGATATACCGGCCAACCCACTATCCCAGCTACAGCCAAAACGGTCCCGGTGACAGATTCCTCTGGTTGAGCGATTCGTTCAAGCGGATTGAAAGAGTATTGTTGTGTCAGGACCAACTCTATGACTCCAAATACCAGAGCTAGCAACCCAAAGTCCAAGGCACGGGCCAGCATGCGTTGAGTTGGGGTGGCCAAGTTAGCTGCTGTTTTTTCCACGTCATGGATAGTAGCAGATCCGTGGTAGTTTCTAGACAACGAAGGAGAGCTCAATGGATCTTGCAGTAACTATTATCAAAGTCATCATTTCAATTAGTTTCGGTGTGTTCGGCTTAGGCAAAGTACTCAACTTGCCAAACCTGACCGTCATGATGACGCAAACTTTTGAACGGTTTGGCCTTAGCAAACAGTTGATGCAGCTAACTGGTTTAGGTGAAATAGCTGGTGTTGCCTTGCTGTGGGTTCCTGTGTTTGACAATAGCGACCGACTCGGTGGAGCGTTACTCGCCGTTATCGCTGGCCTGGCATCGGTCTATCATCTCAAGCACAAAGATAAGCCCGAAGACTTTATGCCTGCGCTCATGATGGCAGCCTTAGCTGCATTCGTTGCTGTCTTTACCTAACCTTCAGGTACTTCTGGGAGCGTAAAACCAACTACCGCACCAGGCCCCGGGTTGGCGTCAGCGACAAAGGTTGAACCGCCATGATCTGAAACTATCTTTGCCACAATGGCTAATCCCAAACCCGAACCTGCCATGGACCTTGCGTCAACAGATCTGTAGAATCTGTCAAAGACTTTGTCTCTAAGTTCTGCTGGAATTCCAGGCCCAGAGTCTTGCACTGCCACCCTCCCTTGAGTAACAGAGACAATGATCTGCGAACCATCAGGAGAATATTTGGAGGCGTTACTTAGCAAGTTTGAAACGGCCCGCTTAAGCGCCTTGAATTCCCCTTCGACGATACAAGAGCTGAGTTCCAAAAGAACTGGATTCTCCTCCCGCCGTTCCAAGTCCTCAACAGCAGCTTCCACAACATCGACCAGATCGATCCTTGTATGTATTGCCTGTTGACGCTTATCTGTGGCTAACTCAATGATCTCGTTAAACAGCGTTCCGAGGTGTCTTAACTCTGCTCGAATTCCTGTCAGAATTTCTTTTCGCTCTACTGCGGGAAGATCAGGAGCATGTGACAGAAGATCTATATTGGCGTTCACTGACGTCAGTGGTGTGCGAAGCTCGTGCGCTGCATCTTGAACCAGTTGATGCTGTTGAGTCTTTGACGCTGCCAAAGCGTCGAGCATCTCGTTAAAGCTTGTGGCCAGCCTGCCGATTTCATCGTTGTTGCGTGATACTGGAATTTGAGACGCAAGGCTTTGGGTGTTCGCAACATGCTCGGCTGCAGCTGTTAAGTCTTTCAACGGCTGCAATGAGCGCCTGGCGATGATCCAACCGGCAAGTGCAGCCATCAGTGCAAATACAGAACCAATTAAAATGAGTCTAGATCTTAAGGCTGTTATAAGAGACCTAGATTCTTCCACTGAAATTGCGACCTGAACAGCTCCACCGCCCACTATTCCGGTTGTGTACATTCGATACTCAGCATCATCTATCGAGACATCCTGAAAGGCGCTCAATCCCGTTCGTCGGGCAACTGTTTCATCGACCTCAGAAACTGGCAACTGCTCTCCGATTGTGACGAGCACCGCCCCCTCAGAATCTATAGTTTGCACATAGGCGTCTGAATCGACTGCCGCCGGAAGTTCAACGGCAAGATCTAGTTCGGACAGTGCCTCAAGTGCTGGGCGGCGCTCGTCGTTACGCAGACGCCTTGTCGGAAACTGACGGGTACCGTCGGCAATTTGCTCTGCTCTGCCGCGCAGGAACCTATCAACATCATTGTTCACCTCACGCGTTGTGGAGACCACAGCAGCGCTGGTGACAAGAAGCGACGTGGTGACCGTCAATCCAGCGATGGCAACCGCTACTCGAGCCGCCAAACTCATAACTTAGGCTCTTTCAACACAAACCCAACCCCTCGAACTGTTTCTATTAGTCGGTCATGTCCGCCGGCTTCCAACTTACGCCGTAAATAGCCAATATGAACATCTAATGGACGAGAAGAAGTACCAAACTCATAGCCCCAGATACGGTCATACATCATTTCTCGCTCTAAAACGATGCCTTTGTTAAACATGAGCAATTGTAGAATTTCGTACTCTGTTCTTGTGAGCTCTATTTCCTCACCCGCTCTGGTTACTGTGTGACGTTGAGCGTCAAGGGTCAGATCACCAACACTCAGCACCTCTACATCGGTTGCTACAGTTCTTCGCAACAAGGCCCGAATGCGAGCTAGAAGTTCCTCTAGCTCGAAGGGCTTAGCCATGTAATCATCGGCTCCGGCATCTAGTCCCGCAACCCTATCTTGGGTTTCCTCCCGAGCTGTCAACATCAAGATAGGTATTCGGTTGCCTTTATCTCTGAGCTTCTGACATACCTCAAGCCCTGAAACGAAAGGCATCATCACATCTAGGATCGCCATATCTGGGTGTTGAGATGAGATCACTTCCAGAGCTTCTGCCCCGTCTTTGGTAACGAGCACTTGATAACCTTCGTAGTTCAAAATGCGCTCTAGGGCCTGCCTAATTTCAGGATCATCTTCAGCGATAGCAATTTTGGCTTTTGTTTCCGCATTCATAGTTACTCGCAAGTGTAGTTAAGAAAGCCCTAAAGACCGGGGACGGAACAGACTCCGCTAGTTGGTAGCAAAGTCCGAACCATCCCCAGCCTCTGTGGGTTGTTTATTTCTCAGGGAGCTTATGCAGCTGTTTCCTGAGTTGTGTCCGCACCGCGCTCACCTCGGCTCTTGCCGAATTTTCCGTCGAAGCCTTCATTTACTTTTTCGGTGATTTTGCCTTCGACTTCAGCCAACTTCTCATCAGCCTCTTCAGCTGTTAGACGCTCGGCCTCTACCGCAGATGAGATTTTCTCTTCAGCTTGGCTGACCAAAGCTGCCACCACATCGTCTACATCAACTCCGTTAGCTTCAGCAATTTCTGCCACTGTGTTTCCATCTCGCAGTTGAGCTTTGAGCTCTTCAGCTTCAATCCCTAGAGCATCTACAACTGCTGTCAGACGACCATCACGGCGATCGCTCATCTTGCCTTTCCTTCGCTCAGCTCGCTCAAAGCCGTTCGCTACGCCTTCTGTGATCTTTGCTTCAAGCTCAGCTAGTTTCTCGTCAGCCTCTTCTTGAGTGAGCTTGCCATCAGCTACAGCGTCAGCGATCTGGGCTTCTGCGTGTGCGACCATGGCCGACACGACATCATCTGTACTGATGTCGTTTTCTGCTGCGATATCAGCCAGTGTTGCACCTTCTTTGAGCTGCTCTTTCAGAGCGTTAGCCTCGAGACCAAGCGCTTCAGCTACAGCATCATGACGAGCGTCACGACGCTCGCTTCTGTTAGCCTTTCTTTCTGAACGTTCTGATGATTCTTCCGAACCTTCAGCATCTGTTCCTGATTCGTTCACCGCAGTTGCGATGCCGGCAACTCCAAACACTAAGCCAGTGGCTATAGCGGCTGATCCTAGGGTTTTTGATAGTTTCATTTCACTTACCTTTTTAGATTTCCCAATTTGGGACAAGACCGCCTCTCGGCCTTACATGTTCTACTATCGAGCACCACTTGCAAGGCAACCCTACGAAAAGTGACAAGGTTTTGACAAAGTTGGAAATTCTTGGCGAAATCGACTGCTTTACGGGGTTTACCAGAGTCGTGGAGCTGTTTTTGGGAAAAGTCTTCAAGATTTTCTGAAAGATCCACTAACTTGTCGACATAGTTACTAAAGACACCTATGTTTAGCTTCTCAGATCGATCAAGTAAATCTCACAAAGACCTTTTCGAGGCAATCTATTCGAAGACCTTCGATGACGTCTTTCGTTACTTGCTTCGTCGAACTGATAGCCAGCAAGACGCTGAAGACCTGATCGCCGAGGTTTACACAACCGCCTGGAAGAAGCTGTCTTCAGTTCCAGCTAATGGTGAACTACCTTGGCTCTACACCACAGCTCACAATCACCTGCGAAACTATTGGCGTAAACAGTCAAAGAAGCGTGACAATGAGCAGTTCAAGGAGCTTCAGCCAGAAGATGCTGTAGAACAACCAACTTCGGAAAGCAACTCACTTGCTGTGTGCATCAAACAACTCAAGGAGGACGATGCTGAGATCATCCGTCTTTCGTGTTGGGAAGGTTTGTCTCCGAAGGAGTTGGCAGAGGTCTACAAATGCTCGACCAACGCTATCTATATAAAGCTGCATCGAGCCAAAGAGCGATTGCAGCAGAAGCTCGCAGAACAAGATCCACAACTATCTGAGGATCTTGTGAAAGAAACAGCAGCTGTTGAACATATAACAGCTGGAGACCAAGCAATAAGGAAGGAACAAGCTCATGAGTGATGAACACTTTGATGAATCTCTCAAAGGATCTAACCCCTACCCCGTTGAATCTCCGTTACCAAGAAACACTGAGGCATTAAAGTCTCAAATATTCCAGGAGATTACAATGAAATCCGAACCAAAGGCAACCAAGAGTCGCCTTACAAAAGCAGCACTCGGTACAGCTGCTGCTCTGATTGGAGCAGTTACACTCGTGGGGCTTCCAAGCTCTACACCGGCAGCTGTTGCCGATATCCAAGAGGGAGCTGAAGCCCGCAACAGTGTCGAATCCGGCAAAGTTGACTTCGCATGTTCAGTACAGGGGCTGAACGCTAGTGCTGAGCTGAGTGACTATGCAGTCAACTTCTCAAAGAGCGTTGACGGTGAAGACTTCTCAGAGAGCTGGGCCGCTGTTCCATTCGAGGGCACAGTATTTACCGAAGCTATCGAAGTTGAAGACCTTAGCGAACTTGCTGAGGAGCTTGATCTATCCGAAGCAGAGATTGCTGAGTTAGAAAGCAGTGAAGGCTTTGTTGTCGAAGGACCAATCGAAGTATTTGAGCTCGACGAAGATCTTCTATCTGATGAAGAATTAGACGCTCTCTTTGGCGAAGTTGAAGGCAACTTTATCGATACAGAAGATCTCTCTGAAGAAGAGATAGCTGAACTAGAGGCTGAGTTTGAGGAAAGCTTCGCAGCGTTCGAAGCTGAATTCGATGAAGAGCTTGAAGCTTTAGATGCTGAAATTGAGAAACTTGAAGAAGTGAAGGAGCTCACTGATGAAGAGATCGCCGAACTCGGGGCTGAGATCGAAGAACTCGAGCTTACAATTGTCGAAGAACTCAAGTTCATCGATGGGATCATCTACGAATACGACATCATCGATGGTGGCTCAGATTGGAAAATCTCAGATGCTGAACTTGAAGCCATAGAATCTCAATGGGAGTCAATTGCTATCCCTGAAGGTGCTGGCCTTATCGATGCCGAAGAGCTTGCTGCACTACTTGATGAAGATGGCGAGTTTGAAGTAGTAGAACTTGAAGACGGCGGTGTTGTCTACTCAGGCCCTGCTGACTTCGTGCCTTTCGGTTGCGCTAACGATGTGCTGGATGGTGAGCTGTTCAACCTCATTGCAGATGACCTGGAAGTTATTGCAAATGCAGAGCTCGATGGCGATGTTCTCAAGGACTTTGAGCTTTCAATTGATGGATCAGAGCTAGATTTTGATCTACTCGCTGAAGAATTAGGGCTCACCAAGGAAGAGATCGAGTTCGAAAAGGCTGTCATGGAATGGAGCTTTGAAGACATCCCTGGAGAGCTAACAAAGCCCATCGAATAGAGCAAATCACACTTCTTTGGGTCGGGTTGAGAATCCTCAAACCGACCCAAATGAGATGCCATCCCCATTCAATCCACCTGCTGCAATCCGGTTTCCGACATCTACAATGTAGGTGGCGGTTTTATGGCTAACGAGACTTCACCAAAGCGACCTTTTTTTTCTGAACGCTCTCTAGACCAGCTGACCCAAATCGCTCTGGGTGAGGACTCCAGTGCAGAGGACGCACTAGAGGCTGGCTTAGAGTTTGTTTGGCGGCTGGGCCACGAGCCCTTTGATCTTCTCAGATTTTTCGACCTAGAACAGATCCTCATCAAATACTCTGGTGAAGTTTTGGAGTCTCCGGGTCTGCTCGTTCACCTTCATCGCTGTCAAGGCGACGGTGAAGGTGAACTCCCAACATTCGAAGGAGAGCGCCGTGGTCAAGAGAATGAAATTCCAAACATCGCTAGAGTGGTGAAAAGTCTGATCAGGTTGCTTTGGGGCCGAGGCCCGAACACTGCTTCCCGAGCACTAGCAACCAAGCTCCTCACAGGTTCGCTTGCCGATGTCGAGGACGCTGAACTTTGCAACTGGCGAGAAGACTTACGAGCCGAAGCGATCCGCAAACATCATGAAGTCATTGACAGAGTTGAGCAGCTATTAACCGGAGCGCTCAAAGATTGCGGTAGCGATCTATACAGTGCCGTGACTGTACTCCTCGATACCGACACCCCCCTTCTTGCTCTGGACAATGTTGAAGAACATATCATGGCACTCAAATCGTTCGACCACTTTGACAAGCCTGGCCTTAGATTCGGATGGCGTCCGCTGTTATACAATGCTGCAGCGCTTGGTTTTCTGTTCGACGAGAACACAGCCTATGGTGCATTTCCTAGGGATCAAGTTTCGATAGCCCTACAACTTAGCATGGCGGCAATGCATAAGTCTGATCGAGAAATTCAGTATGCAATTGATGAGCTGGATGACTTTATCAGTTTCCTGGCGGCTAGTGAATTTTCAGGAAGTTCTTGGCGAGCTCTATTTGCCGGTAGGGCTATTCCGTTCGCTAACAGTGAAGACTTCAAAGATTCTCCTTTTAACTTTCAACGTACACTTTGGCGAGTACTGGCTCAGTCCGAACCGCCAACTGAAACAACACAGCGATCAGACTTTAACGCTAACGAAATGATGCAGGCGCAACTTGATCGAGTCCTATGGCTGAGCAGATACCTGCCAGCAAAGAGCAGACCCACAACAATGTTCGAGATTGCTAAAACTGTTGAAGAGCGGATATTCCTCAACACTGCTCAAATCGGCTATCGAGATGAAGGTTTGGAAGCGAGACTAGATCGTCTGTTTAGCTCTCAATCAGTTTGGAGCCGACTCCTAAAAACAGGGCCGGTAGTCCAAATAGACGGCAAACACAAAGTCAGCATTGCCCTAGCTCTGGTGGGCGTGGTTGTAGACACCGAAGGCGTTGATGTTGACGATATAAAGACAAGGTTGGCAGATCCGATCTTCGAAACGGGTTGGGCTGATAAGCACGACATTTGCGTTTTTCTCCTAACTAACCCTCGGTGGAAAGAGTTCACCAGAATTGTTGCATCTACTCCAAGTCTCAAAAAGTCTGGGGCTCGGGGCTCCGCTCTTCTAGATCCAGGCATAGCGAGGGACCTCACGGCAGCTCGATGGGTTATGTACGCACTGACTGAAGACAATTCGACCGAAATAGAAGAAGCGCTTGAAGTTATTGAAGAGTCTAGAGAGGATGACCTGCGCCCTCTACTCTCACCAGCTTTGCAGACCAAACCCAACTATCTTCCTGCCTCTTTGCAAAGATTTATAAGGAGCGATCTTCCAGAGCGTTCAGCCTCAACGTATCGTTCTCTTTTTAGGCCAATTATTGAGGACCAACTAGACGACACAGATCTGCAGGCGATATTGGAATTTACTGGCCTGCCACCTGACACTGACAGGTACTTAATTGTAGCTGAGTTCCTCAATGGCGTTCAAGCAGCAATAGCCAGTCACTTGAGAGGATCAGCAAGCTTTCCGGAACTTCTAACTTGCTTAGTTCCGGCGCAATCTCTAATTGTGCGTTTGTTGAGAACCCGCCGTGGACAACACAAACTAAAAATAACTGATGAAGAAGTAATGGAGCTGCTTCATGTGGAGCATAAAGATCTTGACATTTCCACGCTCCATAGATTAACTGCAGTTGGCAAAGAAGCAAACGTCAAAGTACCGCAAGGAATAGCCCAGCAAGCCGAAGTCGTCGGTCGGGCAATCAAGCAAAGCCACGACCTTCATTTAGCTAGTCTCACTAGCGATCCTCAGACTGACTCGCCCATAGTTGATGCAACAAATACAGCTCGTCTACAAGCACTGGCAATAGTTAAAAGAAAGCTTAAAAAAGCAAGATCGAAATGGGACAACAAAACCGGCAACCCGAGCGGCCAAGCGCTGGCGCACCATAAAAATCAGATCACTGACCTGGAGAGTGCTCAGCTTGTTCTACAAGGTGAAACTGCATCAGAAGAGGACGCCTATCTGATGATGCTCTATTTCATTGCCAACCCTGCTGTTTCGCCTAGCTTTGAGGTTCTTGCCCCCTTGCTGCTTCTACCAAATTGGGATGCCAACGACGCTCTTGAACTTGGGCCGCTAAGAGAACGAATAGAAGAAGAGATCACCTTTGACGTCATGCTTGAAGTCAAAGAATTGTTCTCGCCGAAAACGCTTGCACAGCTCTGGCAAACAGATACCTCAGCCAAAGGTTTTAAGTTGCAGAAAATCGGTCACTGGATCAAAAATACGCAACGTTCACGAGTCGCCGCCACTCCCAAGCCTCCTGTCCCTGTTGAAATTGCATATAGCAACAGTCCACTGGTTATGAATCTGGCAGGCCCTATGGGCGACGCCTGTTTTTCAAAGAACGCAGTTCTTCCAGATAACTCCATCGTCGGGACCTTTCTTATTGACAACAAGATCGCTGGCAACTTCTTGGTGTTTCGAGGTAAGCGCGATGTGGCTACCAGACCCGAGGAAGAGTTTCTGGTCATTCAGGGGATAAACCCTCTTGAGAAAACTCTTCGCAAAGTTACACCAGAGTCACTTTTGGAGGCAATCTGTGATTCACTTCGTCAAGTCTTTCCGGGGTATCGCCTTGCGATGATCGTAGATCCAATCGTTAACAGCTCAACATCAAACAGAGCCGAGATTCACAACATCGTTAAACAAACTCTGATCCGGCGTAGAGGCTTAGAGTTCGATCTGGACGGGTTGGCTGCAATCGACTTCTATGAAATCTTCAACCCTGACGAGTCGAAGATTGTAGAACTAAGGAATAACGACTTTACGTGGACTCAGGGTGCACCTGCTGTGTTTGACAGGTCGCAGGAGATACGAGGCGCAGTGCGGCAATAAAATACTGACTTGACCCTGATCAAGATTTCAGCACTTTCAACCGAAAACCTTTTATGCGACGTAAGGCAACTGACGATCTCGAGAAGAAAGGCCGGCGTTGGCTGATCTGGTCCTTCGTCCTGTGCCCATGTCATCTACCCTTTACCCTTGTGATTGTCGGAGCTCTATTCGGAGGAACAGCTTTCGGAGCTTTGGTTGAGCGAAACACTCTGAGCTTTGGGCTTATCACTGGAGCCATCTATGCAGTCGGGCTGGGCATTGGCTTTCGATACTTATACAAAGCCAACAGAAACAAATCCTGCACACCAGACGGCTGTGACGTTGATTAACGCTTGGTTTTCGTCATCAGATGAACTGCAATCAGCACGAGGCCTACTCCTACAGCTAGTGGCCATGTCAGGGGCTCAGACAACAGGGCGACCGCAACCAACACGCCAATTACTGGCTGCGCCATAGTGAATAGAGCGGTAGTAGCTCCACTTTGATACTCGACCATCGACTGCATGAACGTGTACTGCCAACCGGTTCCAACTATCCCTACAGCTAACACTGCAAGGATGTGTGCTGCTTTCAGCTCAGAAGAAAGACCATCACTCAGAAGCTCATATCCTGCAACTGTCGCCGATGCAATCGCGCTGAGTAGGCAGAAGTGGAAGGCTCTAGCTATAGCAGGGATCCGTTGGGCTGCTTCTGTGATTTGTGTGAGGTATAGAAACGTCGAGAAACTAACAACACCAAGTGCAAGAAAGAGCAGACCAGTTGGCGAAAGCCTAATTGTCTCGTCAGTAAGGACAATCAGACCAACTCCTGCAATTCCACCAAGCAGGCCAACTACTTTCGTAGCTTCAAGCACTCGCTCCCCTCGGATGGCTCCAACAACGTAGAGAAGCAGTGGGGTTGCAGCATACGCAGGTGGCCCGACGCTTGCCGATATTGTCACGAGTGCAAGCGCAATGAACAGCGGGTTACAGAACCCAGCGATTGATATGAACTTCAGCTCTTTCGCCACCTCGAAGTTCTTGTATTCGGTCGGCACTAAGGGAAGCAAAAATATTGTCGCTGAGATAAACCTAATAGCAAGCACCGTCCACGGTCCGAGACCATCGAGTGCATACTTAATAAGAGTTGGAATAGACCCACCGACAGTCGCAAGCAAGATCGTTCCGACGACTGGGTTCTTTACTAGAAAGGAATCTTTGCCAGTCGCTGAATCTAAAAGCCTCGCAAGCACTCTTTAAGGATAGCTTGACATTGCACTATCCGAATTCGCCTGAAGGTAAATCGGTTTCATCGCCCACGATCGCTTTGACGATGCGCCCAGCTACCTGTTGGGGTGTCAAACCTTGTGGAAACTTGGGTGCAGCCCCCTCAACAGCTCTATCAGCCAAACCAGTTTCAGTATGTGGAGGTCTTGCATCTAATGCCAAAATCTTCTTGCGTCTCGCTTCTTTCCCAAAGCCTTCCCAGAAGGAACGACCGGCGGCTTTCGATGCACCGTAGGCTGCCATGCCAGGGAAGTTTTCTTCTGCGATAACTCCCGAAATGTTGACCACTACCCCACCAGGCGAAACGGCTGTGAGCGAGTTTTGGGCCACTGCGATGGGTAGAAAAGAGTTGACCATGAAGAGCTCTTCCATCGCATCGATAGAGAGCTCTTCGACACTACCAAATGCAACAACACCAACTGCATTGATAACGATCGCTAACTCTCCAAGCGCTGCCCTAGATTCAGTGAACGCTCTGGCCACATTCTCAGAGTCACGTAGATCTAAGGCTAAGGAGCCCGCAACTGAAGTCTCGCTAGCTAATTGTTCCAGTTTGGCTTGGCTCTTGCTGACTGCAAAAACATCCATGCCATTTGAGACTAGATTCTTGGTGATCTGTGTGCCTAAACCGCCAGTGGCTCCAAGAACAAGAGCTTTCTTTCCTGCAAGTTCCATCCTCTTTAGCTGGCGTTGAGGGTTGCGTCGCCGAAGCTTGTGCTGAAGCGTTCACACCAGATGTCGATGGTGTTGAATTTTTCAAGATCTACATCGACTGGAATTTCATAGTTCTGTGCCCCGATGTTGCCTTTGAGTGGGCCCAGGTTCACGAAATCGCCATCACTTGATCGTAGCCATACTTTCAGATCGGGCCCATTGCTTGAAGCAAAGTTATCCTCGAAACGCAAAAAGCGCTGTTCGGAACCATCGTTGAGAACGTTGGCCGTTCCTGAAACGTCGTAGCGCGACGTTCCACTGAACGAACCTGAGAACAAAGTAACCACCTGGGGTTCGGTAGCTGCCGTTGTCTCAACAGCAGTAGTCTCAGTTTCTGAGGAACCGGACGACACTGTACTCTCTGTTTCAGCATCGGCAAGTGTTGACTCTGTTAAGTCTTCTTCGGTCGTCTCAGTTGCATTCTCGCTGCCTACAGTTTCAGCTGATGCCCCAGAAGCAAAGATTGGACCATCTTCAGAAACTTCATCATCTATAAAAGCTGACTGTATTCCGAAGAAACCAAACGCTAGCCATGCGAGCAGAGCTACTACAAGCGCTCCAACCCCGGCAAAAATTAGCCTTTTGTTTCCAGATTTTTGTGCTGTGTCGTCCATAGCTGCCACCTTAGTCGAATAAACCTAGCCTATTGAAAACCCTTAATCTTCAGCAATCATTCCATTTTTCTGTCGGTTCCATAGATCAGCAAAGACACCATTGTTTGTAAGCAGTTCATCAACTGAGCCTTCTTCAACTACCCTGCCGCCATCCAAAACCGCTATCCGATCGACGTTACGCAAAGTTGACAGGCGATGAGCAATAACTATCGCAGACTTGTTTTCCCAAAGCTTCTCCAAGGCTTCCTGGACATATGACTCAGTCTCAGAATCTAAAGCAGATGTTGCCTCATCCAAAATCAACAGCTCGGAATCACGAAGAAACGCTCGAGCAATAGCTATGCGCTGACGCTGGCCGAGGCTCAGCTTTATTCCCCTCTCACCCACATAGGTGTTATATCCCTCTGGCAACTGCTCGATGAAGTCGTGAATATTAGCTTTCTTCGCAGCGGCAACAACTTCTTCTAATGAGGTTTCTTTAGTCGTCGCATAACTCAGGTTGTAGAAAATTGATTCTTGGAAAAGGGTGGTGTCTTGTGGAACATAAGAATATAGGCTCGCCAACTCTTTTGCATCTACCCTTTCTCCGTCCACCTCAATAGAACCTTCTTTCGGTTGATAAAAGCCAAGAAGCAACTTAACTAAAGTACTTTTGCCTTCACCGCTGCGACCAACCAAGCCTACTTTTGTACCTTTGGGAACTGAAAGGTTAATATCTGAAAGTACATCTCTCGCCGGAGCGTCCGGGTACGCAAAGCCTAACTTCTTAATCTCAACTCCGTCGCTCAACTTAAGCTCATTGGCCTCGGGTGGTTCAATCATCTCATCAGAACTGAGTTTTCCTAGAAGCTGCCCAGAGAATAGATACTCATATGCCTCTTCGTACTCTGCTGAATTACGAACCCATTCTCCTAGATGGTGCACTGATTCCCAAAACTCATCAGTGAAGGCCATCAGAATAGTAATGGCCAGCACGAGATCTGCAAAAGAGATCTGCTCTTGAGAGTAGAAGTACCAGCTTGTTGAAATAACGAGGCCCCAAAGAATAAGCCTTACCAAGACGCTGGCTGTCGCCCAGTAGGTCATTAGCCAGTTCCAAGCTTTGACCTCGGAAGTACTAGTGCTATCAATGTCAGTGAATGTGCTGAGCTTCTCTTTGCGTTTAGCACCAAAAGAGAAGACATTGACAAAGTTAGCGTAAGAATCAAAAACTCTTCCATCATTACTAGCCTGCAGATCTGTATAGATTCCTTGATTGTCCTGCAATGGTTTAGCAACAGCGAGCAACAGAACAGTCGCTACGATCAGAAATGCTGCATAGATGAGCGAAGACTGCCACGCAGAAACAAAGAACAAAAAGATGAACACTGGCAGTGCAACGATTCGCGAAAGAAACCCATAGTGGTAGGCGTCCCACAGATCTAGGACGTGGCGAGAGATCCCGTTTACATAGGCGCCGATTTTGCCACTCGAGCGATCAACAAAGTTCTGGTAGCCATAGTCCCAAACCTTGGCATAGGTTAGCTTTTTATACTCGTGCACAAGAGGGACCACTTTGTTGGCAGCCAAATAGTCAGCAGTGGTCCACAGTAAACTGTGAACCGCTCCAAGGGCAAAGAATAAAACTAGCAATGTTGCTGCCCTTGAGGGATCAGAGACCGAATCCACGAATTGAGCAAAAAACCAGGGCTGAAAAGCTATTGCTAAAACGCCAAGGGTTCTGACGAGATCGACACTAGCAAGCACCTTCCAATGCTGACGATAGAAAGATCGTAGTGAGCGAAACGCTAGAGATTTGGAGGTTGGTTTCGCCGATCCCATCTGACAACTCTAGAAAAGATTCGACTTGGCGAAAAGCGCAATTGCGGTTCTGTAATACAACCGCAACGTTGAGGCGAGCCTAAACAGCCAGTTCAAACAACGGGCTACGCTCCACATAGTTGCGTAGAGTTGAAGCATTCAGTCGCCAAGACCCGTTACCGAAGTACTTGGTCTGCAACTCAAGACCAAGGTAGGCAGCAAGCCTTACGTTGATGATGGAAGAGTCAGACTCTCCGTAGCTGTCACAGATTAGATCAGCACCCAATGTTGTCAGACCACCACGGGAAACATCGTAACTATCAGACCGGTGCCCTCGGAACAAAGCAAGATTCACTGGCGCCCCATCGACAGGCTGACGTAGCACAACCCAGCGACCTGATCTATCGAGAACCGACACATAGTCTGCTTGGACCATCTGTGTTGGCTTAATTCGCGTCACCTGCATCGACCGCAGATCAAACTCCTCGATCCGTTGAGGCAATCTACTGGGATCAAGCTGCATTGCCGCCTCATCAGCATCAACCATCTGACCATGCGACCAGAACTGCACAGTGCGTTCAGCCAAATGTCTGTCAGCCGCATAAGCCTCAAGATTGAGCCATTCTTTAGGACTGATCATCACCCAGCCACCAACTTTTTGAATCATTATCTGATCAATAACAAACATCTATGACCCCACCAAAGTTCCGGGCGCTGGCGCACCTGGAGCTTTACCAAACTCCTGATATGGCCACGGTCCATCGATTGTAGCTCCAGTCATCTCAACTTGAGGATCTATGCGAAGACCAACAAACTTTCTAATTGTCCAGAACACTAGCGACGAGGTTCCTGCCGCCCAGGCAATACACACAATCACTCCGACAAGTTGAATTGCGATTTGCTCGGCAACATCGGTTGTAAATGCCCCTTCGACAGCAAAGATTGGCACCAAGATAAGACCAGTGATAGAAGCTGCACCGTGGATTGGGAAAACCCCGAGTGCGTCATCGATCTTAAGCATAAGCAGAAGATCCGTTGACCAACTCACAGCAATACCTGCTGCCAAACCAATTGCGAGAGCCCCAGATACACCGACCCAGTCAACAGCGGGAGTGATACCAACAAGGCCGCCTAGGGCTCCACCTACTAGTTTGGTAGAAAGCATAAAGCGCTCCTGAACCAAGTAGCCGTATAGACCGGCACCAACTAGCCCAGCAACAGCTGCGATGTTAGTGAGGACGATAATATCAATCACTTGCAAGTTGAAGGCAAAGAGGCTTCCCCCGTTGAATCCCCACCAACCAAGCCAAAGAATGATTGTACCCAGGAGAGAAAGACTAATACTTGATCCCGCCATGTCACGGGGCTCACCATTGGGTCCGAAGCGGCCGATTCGAGGACCAACCATCTTGATGCCCACCAACGCAACAGTTGCGCCGAGAAGGTGAACTACAGATCCTCCAGCGAAATCGTGAAAGCCTAGATCTGCAAGCCAAGCATTGTTCTCAGGGTTCAAGGTATTGCCCCAAACCCAATGACCGAAGACGGGATAGATCACAAGCCCAAGAGCTGCTGCAATTCCCGCGTAAGCGAGCAGCGTGGTGCGTTCAACCAGAGAACCAGAAACTAGAGTGATCGCTGTACCTGCAAAAGCGAGCTGGAACAAGAAGAACGTTGGGCCGGCCACTGTTGTTGTGGCTTCGCCTATGTTAGCCAGAGCGATGTACGAATTGCCAATAAACCCACCTACGCTGTCGCCAAACATCAAGCCGAAACCAACGACCGTGAAGGCAAGAGTACTGATAGCCCAGTCAACGATGTTTTTGATCGCAACTGCGGCGGTGTGCTGTGGCCGAGCCAAGCCAACTTCGTAACAGAGGAAACCAGCTTGCATAAAGAAAACCAAAGCCGCACACAACAGAACCCAAATTTCGTTAGTCATGTTAAGTTCAGCTTCGTCAATTCCGCTAATAAGTGAAAAACCACCAGAGTCAGAAATAGCAAAAGAGTTGATTCCAATTATGAATAGCAGAAAGATTAAGGAAAACACACTCCTGTAGGTCTTCGATTTCCTTGCCAGTGATTGACTCGCCATTTGTACTCCCGCTCTAATTCACCATTTGATTCAAAAATCAATTAGTATCCTAGCGAGGTGGGCGAAATTACCCTCCATGTTCAATTTTTCTCCTACAGCGACAGGCCTTTACTTGCTTGATCAAGCAGATCTAGTTCACGATGTAACGCCTTTGGTTCCTCAACGCCCAATATATCAAGCATCTGCCGCGCCCTATGTCGCCAGTCATTCCGCATCAGACTATTTTGGCGATTCCGAGCGGCCATCTCCTGGAGCCTCTCATGATCCTCAAGAAGCCCTCTGATGACCTCTAGGCCCAAAGGTACGCTTTCAGGCAAATCAATAGTCGAGGTTTCCCAGTCCAAGTATTGATTCACTAAAGGTGAAGTGGGTCGACGACCAACCACCACACAACCAGCCCCAAGACACTCAAACCATCGCTGGGTCAGGATCGATCCCTTCAACTGATGCGAGACATGCACTTCATCTTCCAGCTGCTGAGTATAAGTATTGTCAAACGCCAAGGCAATTTTGGACTCAACCAACCTTGCTCGCAACAGTTCTTTACCTTGCCAATCTGATCTGCTGGGCCCCCACTGCTGCTTTGGGCCCACAACCTCTGAACTAAGGTTCTGAGTGAACACTGAAATATCTGGATCTTTTATTAGAGCATCAAGATGAGCCTTGGAACTGCGCCCATACGAGAGAATGTCGTTGGAGCGTTGTGGCGTGTATTGAATTCCCAAGCAGTCAAAAGCCATAGGCAGCACATCGACCTTGACATCAACAATCGATGCTACCGACGTCACAGCTTCTGGGTAAGGCACAAACAGATGATCAAAGTTACGAACGTTTTGGTGAAATGCGCCAAGCACCCAGCCGTCGAATACAACAGCAACAGCTAGGTCATATTCATCCCGCCAGTTTGGCAAAGCGTCCAACAGCTCAAAATCAGCGCCATTTAATGCAACCATCAGCAGCATCTTCGTATCTGATTGCCGAGTCTTGGAGGCTTCGGTTACTGTCCAATCCACCTCGTAAAGTCCGCCTCCCATACGACGCGGCAGAGCTGCGAGTTTAGAATGCGCCACCCATCCTGGGAATTTGTGTTTAGGTGCCAGGATGTTCGCCTCAAAGCACTTGGCCAGGACGTCTTCATACTCGACTACAACGGTTCTCGCCAGTGAAGCCACAGCGTTTCGCCCGCTTACAATTGTCACGTCCATAGCGTCACGATAGGTGCGATGGCCTCCCAACGCCACCTAAACTGACAACTTATCGAGCAATACTTTGCCACCGAGAACAACAAAGAACTGCCCGACAGCCATAGCTGCGATGGTTGCCCCGCCAGCAGTGCCAAAGTGATAGCTAACCAGCAAACCAAGAAACGCTGCAAGAAAACCAGACCCTATCGAAACCAAGATCATAAGCGGAACCTTTTTTGCCAATAGCAATGCAGTTGCGGGTGGACCAACAAGTAACCCAAACACCAGCAGAGTTCCGACAGTCTGAAAGCTGGCAACAATCGAAATCGCCAGGGACAGGAGCAAAATTTGGTGCGCCAACTGCGGTCTCATTCCTAACGTTTCTGCCTTGACCGGGTTGAAGGTTAAAGCCATAAAAGGACGG
The DNA here is from genome assembly GCA_020628305.1 of Acidimicrobiales bacterium. Classification (GTDB taxonomy): domain Bacteria; phylum Actinomycetota; class Acidimicrobiia; order Acidimicrobiales; family SZUA-35; genus JAHDDW01. Next base: position 18,966 of record JAHDFH010000041.1, read on the forward strand.
AACATCACTACCGTGAGCCCAACCACCACAGCCGCTGCGACCGCCTGAAGGATTAGATCGGAGCGACTCACCCCCAACACATCACCGAAAAGTAAACTCGTTAGCTCTACTGCGAATCCCTGCGATTTCGAAACTATCACAACCCCAAGAGCTAGCATTCCGACAAACAACAGACCCGTCGCTGTGTCTTCATTGACTTGAGAAATTCGAGCAGTTGCCCCAATTACCGAGACCATCAGAAATGCAGCGAGGAACGCTCCCAACACGGGGTTGAGTCCAAATAGCAAAGCAACAGCTATGCCGGGGATGACCCCATGGGCCAAGGCATCAGCCAAAAACGCCATACCGCGCAGCACAACCCAAATTCCCACCACTGAAGTCGCCACAACAGCTAGCAACGACCCGAGAAGGGCCCGCTGCATGAACTCAGGTTCGAAAGCTTCAAAGATAGCGACTAACACAACTTAAGACAGTAGCCCAGCTATTTGCTCAGCGTTGATCTTTATCATCTCAAGATATGTCGGAGCTTGTTCAAAATCAAGCGACTCTGTGAAGAGCGACCCGGTTCGCAGACCAGGGACTTCTTCAGCTAAGACCGCTAGCAGCTCATCGGATGAGGCAGCGTCAGCGAATACAGCTTTAACCCCAGCGGCGTCAATTTCCGCAGCCAACTTTGCTAGCTCAGCTGGGCTAATAGATGCCAGAGTATCGCCTCCGGGGATCACCACACCAACCACTTCAAAGTCATACCGATCAGCGAAGTAGGCAAACACTTCATGGTTCGTAACAAGCTTTCTATTGCTGTCGGGAACGACTGAGAGCATTTCTTCAACTTCAGCATCCGCCAACTCCAGCTCAGCTATGTAGCCCGCGGCCCCATCTTGCCATCCTTCAACCGTTGGCGCTTCAGTTTCAAGGAAACTTACAATGGCATTCGCAGCGAGAACCATTCGGGCCGGATCGGTGAAGAAGTGAGGGTCTTGCGAGCCATGGTCATCGCCTGCATGTTCCCCCTCCGAGTACCCTTCATTATGTTCATCATCACCATGATCACCAGAATTTAGACTTGCATACTCTAGGGGGTTTACTTCTTCGAGCACTTCCAGAACTGGAGTTTCGGACCGAATCTGCCCCATAGCTTGTAGAAGCCCATCCTCGAAGTTGCCGCCATTCACAATGACCAGATCAGCTTCAACCAATTCAGCTACCTGCGCTGCTGACGGCTGAAACACAT
>JAHDFH010000124.1 GCA_020628305.1 Acidimicrobiales bacterium
AAGGGTTATGTGTTCTAACAGCAACCCTTCACGTTCTTCGTGTGACAGTGGAGTGGACGCCTCATCAACTGGTAAAAGATCATCAGTCATGGTCGGACCACAATTCCTTGTTGGATTTCTCACGCAGTTCTTTTGTCATCGCTTCCAGTGCGAGTTGCATCGCCTCATCGTCCAGGGCTTGATCTTCTAAACTCATCGAATGGCCAATGATGTTTAGCCTTTTTGCAGCCAGCATTGTTGCACGAGACTCAACCAGACCTTGTAGGGAGTCGTTGGGTACGAACGCGTATACCAGCCGGCAGTCAAGCGCCTGCGCGGCACGTTCAAGCGTATCGATGGAAAGGGTACCCGCTACCTCGCCTTGCTCAATGCGCAGCGCTCGGGACTGTGAGAGCCCCATACGGGCACCTAACTGGCCAGAGGTCATGCCTAGCGCCCGGCGAATCGCACGAATCCAGCCGCTTGACGGTCGTATTAACGCGCTGTTATCCCGGAGTGGGAGAAGCTTTTTATCCAGTTGGCGCTGCGCTTGAACACGCTGTTCTGATCTCATAAACACCCTTTAACGCATAAATGTCCATTATAAATAGAACTTAATACGCATATATTAACTATTAATATAGAACATATGTAGCATATAGAGGACCAGATAGCTGTATGAGCGCTACCGAGCAGTCACGAACGCTTACCTTTTAGGATTTAGCTGAATATTTCCTAGTTATGTAATCAATAATGCCAGCAACCTGGTCATCGGAAAAGCCTTGGAATTCAAGTTTAGACGCGCCACGATTGCTCACTGAATGCTTGAACTGAAGGCCATCAGCACACGGATACACTATCGGTTTGCGCAATGTGTTTGCCGAAACTGACTGCTTCTTTGATGACTCGCGAAGTGCTGCAATTACCGCTGGATAATCGTGATTGTCTGAAGAATTAGCAGATCGGCTTTCCAAAAGCTTTACCGCACATGCTCGAACCTGTTCCTTGGCTTTTTTCTCAAGATCATTGATAACGTCACCGTAGGTCAGTGGCATATCAGAGGGGCTTCGCAAGATTCGAACAAACAAATCGTCTAACTCGGACAATGAGCGATAGCGGCGTATCTGTGTCTCTGAAATGTTGAGCGACCTGCTCAACTGAGTCCAGTTTTTGTAGTCGCCCTGCAGTATCTGCTCCCGATAACTCATCGCTTTTTCGTAGTAACTAAGCGGCTTAGATAGATTCTCAATATCACTAAGATCAGCAATATCCGAATTCGGTATATCGCCCACCATGGCAAGAAAGTCTCGGGACAAGAGCTTGGCAGAAAACAAACGCCGTGAACCATCGACCAATTCAAAACGACCATCGCTTGTCGGGCGAACAATACCCGGTCGCTGCTGCCCGTTTTCTCGTATAGATGGATGAATATCTGAGATTGATATTTCATCCAAAAAGGTCTGAATACGATAGTTAGATTTGGATACATCAATCAAATCAGTTGAGATGTTCAGAATAGAGAATGCGACTTTTCTACCGCTGCGTGGCATTGTCAGCTCAAAAGTAGAGCCCTCAGCTGCCGCCCTATCTCGCGTCTCAAGATCGTCTAGTAACTGGCGAACCTGGCGTGAATGAAGCTCATCTTTCTTCTTCATACGATCACTGAGTTCTTTGTTTTCCGCCTCTAAGCGCTGGACTGTACCGAGCACGGGTGGTTTTCCTCTGGCCGCATCAACCGTAGGACTGGATGCTGGCTGCTTAAAACTCGACGCTGGCTTATCGTCACTGGCAATAACATCGGCAAAAAGCTCTTCGGCCAGTGCCTTTTTTTTAGCCGACTTAGACATGGGCTGACTCCTCCAGTGTGGACGATTCTGCGTGATCGTTATCTTCAAACTGTTTATTGGGATCAGGGGTTATGTCTATGCCGGTTGGTCTATGCGAGATATCGGAAAAACAAAACTGCGAAACAACGTCGTGCATTTCATCGAACAACAGATTGAAATCACCACAGGCTCGCTTCAAACCGGTCCTATTGGATGATTCAGACGGATTTTCTTCATAGATCGTGTAGGTGTAACTGGTGGTCTTACCGATCTCACGGCTCGCTGGGGATGCGTTTTCAAGTACATCGCCCTCTGAGACAGAAAATACGGATTTGATAACACTACACATAAATTCATCGGTTTCTCCGCGCTGTTTCTTGGCAATGAAAAACCGTAAAACCGGAACGTTGTGGCCCTGCGAATCCTTTGACAGCATATCCAGCGCATCGAAGAAGAGCTTTACGAAATACAACGTGGACGAGAAATCTGGCATCGATGGCGGTGTTGGAACAAACACCAGGTCACAGGCCAAAATCGAATTCAGGGTGTTCAGATTAAGTGATGGTGTGCCATCCAACAAAATGTAGTCGTAGTTGTCAGACAACCCCATGAGACCATCTCGGAGCTTGGTGAAAAGTGATGCGTGAGGTGCATCTGTCAGACCAATAAAGCTCTTGGAGAGAAGATCAATACTCAGCAATTTAGAACAGCTGGGAATGATGTCGATATTGCTCCAATAGGTTTTCTGAACGGCGTAATCCAGTGTTTGAGATGAACCGGAAGGCAGTCCGAAAAGCTCTAGTGAATCTTCATCTTCGAGCAAAAAGGGGGCAATAGTGTGTTCGTAATGAACAGTGTAATCGGGCATTTTGCCAAAGAAAAAACTCAGTGATGCCTGGGGGTCTGTATCAACAACCAGAACACGATAGCCCCGTATGGCTAAATACTGAGAGTAGAGGTGGCAACTCGTGGTCTTGGTACTGCCGCCTTTAAAATTCATGAAACCAACGACAGGACAGGGCATGGATTCAGGTTTTCGTGGGGCGGTGCCAAAGTGCTCACGAATGTGGTTGATTTGGTTGATCGTATAGCCAGCCCGCATCTTGTTAGGCGTATCTTGGCGATAGTCTGGAGCAGGGAGTAGTGCATCGCGTTCAGCCTGCACAAGAGTCTTGGAATCGACTCCGACCATCTCGCAGGCTTGGGCCAATGAGTACCGGCGTTTTTGTATCCGAGAATCAACCTCGGCTTGGTCTATCCAGTCCACATGATGTTTCTCTCGCTGTACCTTCGCAGCAAGCTCTGGGATTCGAGTCATCATGGTATGACCACGATTCAGAACCTTGTTAAGACGTGCTTGGTAATCTTCGGGTGAGTCTTGTAATTGCTGTTTCTCAGTCATGAGGATTCCATTAGGTTCGTGGTACCCAAGTCAATTAGTCC
>JAHDFH010000125.1:0-1910 GCA_020628305.1 Acidimicrobiales bacterium
AGTATTCCGCAGGAGGCGTTTATTGCTGCGCTGCGGATGGGGGAGGAGTAGGGGCTGCTGGCGCGCAGCTCACGATTTCTTACTCACCCAAGCTCGGAACGCGCGTTCCGCTTGATCGATTTCATCTAGGTCTAAATTGATATTGATGTTCATGCTATCCCGTGCGCGGCCGGCCAAGCGGTTCGCTTTGGGAGGGGACACGATTTTCCACTTTGCCCAAGCGGACAATAAGAGCTTTCTTGCTAACTCGATGTCGGACTTTACCCAGACTAGCTCTCCAACCCATTGACGCAAAAAAGCTTGGTTCTCAATAGACGCTTCACTTCCGAGCTGTTCTAGGACTTGCCCTGATTTACGATAACATATGAGTGAATTGTCGATCTGCCCCATGAGATGTAGGCAGCGCCCGATATTTCCATAATATGCCTCATCACGATCAGGATCGACCCCGTCTTTCGAGATGACATCTTTCAGCTTCTTCCCCGCAAGAAAATACCGAAGGGCTGGCTCGACAGCACCGGAGTCTCGTTCGGCCAATGCGAGGTTGTGCTGAGTATCGAAGACGGTATCAACATCTGTTCTAGTTTTTAGCTCAGCCCCTCTCTTGCCCCATTTGATTGCAACTCCGTAATCTTCGCTTCGCCAATGCAGATATGTCTGCATGTCGCAGTAGTGTATATACCGAGAGCCTTTACCTTCAAGCGACTCAAAGTAATCTTCAAGTGCGCTCGCTGCGTCTTGGTTCCGTCCTAGGTTAGTTAACAGATCAACGTAGCAATCGAACAAGGGCTCAAACTTTGGCTCAGGAACTAGCAATAAAAAATCGAACTCATTGAAAAGTCTATCGCACAATCTTAAAAATTCATTGGGAGGTTCTTTTGTTCGAAATCTGGCAGAAACCTCACTCAACTTAGTGAGAGCTTCTTGGTATTTTCCGACATTCAACAGTAGTTCGATGCTCTCCATCCAACGCTGCAAATTGGCGGCGTCGTAGCTCTCAAGGCCCTTCCCTGTAAGAGATGACAGCATCGCATCATAAACAGCTATAATGGCCTCAATGAAGGGCTCACGTTGCTCACGCTTGAACGTGTTTGTGATAAATTTACGAATAACAGGATGTAACTCGTATAATTCCTTTTCTTCTTCAACTTTCACGACTACCAAATTCAAGTCCTTCAGAGACTTAATGGACTTTTCAATATGTTTGTATCGTAGTTGCGATCCCAAATAGTCCGATATTTCTAAAGCGGGGGTCGGTCTGACTGTCTCAGCTAAAGCTTGGAGGGTCATCTGCTCTTTGGTACTTAGTTGGGCCCATATCGATCTGAGCGTTTCATCAGGAATATTACTGCCGTCATTAGAGCCGTCCCCCATTAATTCAGATAAAGTTTGCGTCTTTTTCGCGACTTGTGCCGCGAGTAGGTCTAACCAGAACGGATGCCCTTTGGTTCGAGCGTGAGCCGTTGCCAACTCACCGCTAGTAACTTTCGCTTTTCGTTTTCTGAACATGGATCGAGTGGCATCTATGCTAAGGCCAGCCAAACTCTGCGTGTGCGATTTCGGCAAGTCGTAATTAACGTTCGGTCGGCACGTGAAGATAATTTGCGCACTTGATTCACTGGCGATGAACGTTCGGACGAATTTATCCGCCAAACCAAAGAGCTCTAATGTTTCCAGGTCGACGTAGTGGTCTATGTTGTCAAAAACGATGAGAAGTTTGAAATCGAGCGTTAACTCACAAAACAGATCGATTAGCGCATCATCGCTTTGTTGAGCGATTTCGGCGCTTGTTACCTGCCCATCGTTGAGTATTTCCACTAGAGATAAAAGTTGATCCTGAAATGGAGCGCCCTGTTCGCGGCAGTCACGCCACAACTTGTGATCGAATGTCACGAGTCGGTCATCATCCG
>JAHDFH010000125.1:1920-3185 GCA_020628305.1 Acidimicrobiales bacterium
TGGACGCTAACGCTGACTTTCCTTGACCGCCAATTCCGGTGATGAAGCCTACTCGGAACTGACTCTCTTCGAGCAACTTTAGATCATCATCGCGCCCAACGAAAACATCAATTTGTGGCGGTTTGTCGTCTTCGAGATTTTGCCACTGCTTCCGAGCCTTTGGGGGAGGGCCTGGGTGCTCTTTCGGGTTTCTCCGCGTAATGGGTTTTGGGGTTTTCACCGGTTGAGGAGCGAAGTAGCTGGCAATTTTAGGGAGTACGCTATGACAATCAATTCCAGAGTAAACGTTTACCCTTCCTCGGTCAATTCCGGGTTGTAACAGGCTTGCTAGCGACTCACGTGGGCTTGGCTCATTTTCAAAGAATGTCCAGATTATCTCGGGAAACGCACTGTCGTCCTTAATAACATCTGCGAGGGCGTTAGTGATTGAATCATCCCAACCACCGTATCCGATGAAGACTGTAACATGTTCTCTAAAAATTTGGGCTAGAGACGACTTTAACTGTGGACGTTCTTGTTGTAATTGCTTGGGGGTATGGAGCGTGTCTGAGCCGTACCAGTATCCGTGCAGATGCGCGATGTGTGTACCGGGTCCCGCCGCTTGAGAAATGTTGCCGTCACGGTGGAAAAATGATCTGAACGGGTGACCACCCGACTCAAGAATTGCAACACTTAGAAGGGGGTCAAAGTTAGTTGTTATGACAAGCCGGCCAAAAATCTCCTCAGCCTTGGCAGCCAATTGCCCGATCGCGTCGGTTGCAGGCGTTAACGTCCAACCCGAAACGTCTTGCTCAAAGCTGCGACAAATCTCATCTGTCATTTTAGGGTTGAATACATAACTTTCTTGCTTCTCGAGCTCATGTGGAATTGTCCGCCTTGCTTCGGCAACAGCTGTCTTGATCAATCCATTTGTTGCTTCAGGGCCGCGCCTGCCTAGCAGAAACTTGAAGGCGTCTTGATAGGGGTTTTGGCCTTGAGCTAGATGGTGCTCAAATGCTCGTAGCTGACCGTCGCTGAAGCGATTTTGTATGAGTTCAATTATCTGAGTGACATTTGGCACGCCAATACTCGTATCGTCTGATTGGTAACACGAGACTGCTGAGCCGAGAACAAAAACGACCTGCTTCTCACCCTCGGTAACACCGGCTGTTAGACGTTCTATAAGGTCTTCTTCACCGTAAAAGTCTGTTATTTTTGTCATGGCAGAATAGCAGCAACTGCGATGCGGCAGGTCAAGCGACTGAAAGTATCTTTAAGCAGTTGTT
>JAHDFH010000126.1 GCA_020628305.1 Acidimicrobiales bacterium
TGGTGCGACACCTTCACCCGCCGCGCCGCCGCCCGCACCGAGCCGGACACCGCCAGCGCCTCCAGAAACGCAACCTGCCGCTCGAGGACAAACTGCGTCTGCGGCGCACGCGGGTCCTCGGCATAGAGGTCGTCATAGAGGATGACGGGGTGTGTGGTGTCGGGATCGAGTTCGGGAGTGTGAAGCATCGGTTCCTCCGTGGGGGATCTTGGGGAACCGGGTTATTTATACGGGGTGGGCCGTGTAGGACAGGGTTCCGTTCTAACCAGATAAGTACTCAAGCACCGAAGCGATTGCCGCATTTCTCATGCGACGAGCACGAACGTCACCGACCCACTTTGCGATCTTCAAATCAGCCTCAGAAGCTTCTAGAACTTCTCCAACCGACGTTAACCCCAGCTCGTGCAGCTTGCCTTTCTGCCATGATGTGAGGTCGAGGACATCCACACCTTTTGACAAGTGTGGAGCTAAGTCGAAACCGCTTTCATCCTCAATTGTATCCAAGCTCAAATCAGCAATCTCAGCATAAATTGAGTGGTTAGCACCGTATTCGCTCATTCTTTTCACTGACAAGTTCTGAGCAATCTCAAATGCGGTGCGCGTAGGAGTAGTTTCGAGTGCAAATAGGCAACCAAGATTAACGGTGTAGCGACGACCAACTTCGCTTCTTGTCGCACGGATGCCAGACTCACCTTCTTTGACGATCCCAGTGTAAGTCAGAATCCTGAGAGCCTCTTTCGCGGTCTCCGGTGCGTTTCGATGCACCCAGAAAAACGCACTCGTGTCCCTTTCCTCTGAAATCGCTGTATCATTGCGTGCCTTTATCGCTGGTAGGACTGAACCCTCGATAAAGAGACGCCCCCAGTTGATAAGCTCTTCATGCCCAACATACTTGTCGGCCAAATCAGTATGTTCGGTCCATATATTAGAGCGATAGAATTTACGGATGGCCTCATTGACCTCCGAGCTCCCTACATTCGGAGCCTCTGCTAGAGTTTTCAGTAGAAGCCGAGGATTACCGGAGGCAGCGTAAGCCAAAATTGCAAAGTTTTTCCCGTTTTTTACAACATTGCGCTGCGTTCGTGCGTCAGCTTGCTTCTCGACAATCTCGCGCATGTGTTCGACGTAACCAGAAGCCATGACATCTCTGTCAATTTCAACAATAGAGGCATCGTGCGTCGGCTGGAAAGTATCGCCAAAACTCGTAACACCGGGATAAACGGCAGCTTTGCAGACAAGGCAGTGGCTTCGCATGTCACGGAACAGCGTAAAAAATTGCCGCTGCTGTTCAGGAAGAAAGATGTGTGCCGCTTCATCAATCAGAAATACGAATCGAGTGATGTCCAATTCCTCAGACAAGTCCTCGAACGCGTCCCTAAAGTCTTCAATTGTTGGGATATCGTCAGTGTTCACATCACTGGTCGGATCTCTATAAGATGCTTCGTATTGCTCGGCTATTTCCTCAATACGCGTTTTCTCAATTTTTGATCCAACATTTGAGCCTGCGATTAACTTGATACCTCGAGGGACCGCCCCAAGCAGGCCTTTCTTTTCTAGCGCTCTGATTGCCGAAGCACATAGTCGGGCGAGCATCCAACGTTGGAAGCGTTCCGGATCATTACTTCTAATAAGAGAGCTCCGAACAAAACTCACATAAACGGGAAAATTCCTATCTTCATCGAAGTCTCTTAAGAGCTCTTGTTCAGCAATCCTCAAGAGAAATGACTTACCAACTCCTCTACTACCCACCATGACCGTGGGCGCGCGCGACTTAAGCGAATCGATAATTGCTCGATCCCGCTCCGTCTCAGCAAAATACTTAGTCACATCCTTCGGAGCTATGTCCTCAGTACGATAGAAAAAATCAGTCAATTTAATTTCCTTCGAAACAAGCTCGCACCTGTTCCTCATGCCACAGATTATCAGTCGATAGTGATTCTAAATGTGCTCTTGCCGGCTCATCTGCTCCCTCGACGTACCGTGCCAGATAGAGATAGGCAGTAATAAGCCTGATACTTTCTACGGCATCAGCCCATTGTTCCAACAGTTCAGGCCTAAATGCAATCTCACCTTCTAGCGGTCTGGTTCGTTGCGGATTGCCATGAACGAATTCCGAACATTCTCGATACGTTTTGATTGCGAGGGCTCCGTACTGCTTTCGAATCTCATCCAAGAAGGGATGAAAAGCTTTAACGAACGGCGCCGAAAAAACACCCTTCTCAGAATCAATCAATGCAGCCCACGTGATATCCTTGGCTGCGTTCTCCCATTGTCGTAACCCCAACTCAGATCCTGAAAAATGGATAGCCGAAATCAGCAGCTCCATAGCAAGCCTCAGGCTACCGAAGCCGTGACGATATTGTCCGGTAAGCACGGCAGATAACGCAAACTGAAACTCGTGGCTTGCGGACTTAACGCAAACCAATTCAGGCCTTTCACCGACGATTTCCAAAAGCTTATCTATATCAGATAAAAAGTTATGGCAGCTTGTAAATTTGTCTCGGTGCACATTATCACCGAGGCTTGTTAAGGCTACGTCCTTTTGCTTATCGAGCAAGCTAATATATATGTCTCTGACATTCTCTGGCATGTAGTCTCCATAGCATTTATCCTCTAATGCTTTGAACTAAAATCAACATATTACAAGATTACTTTATCGCCTTCCGCAGCAGCATCCGTTTAACATAATGGCCAATGCAGCACGTCCGTCAGCCCATCGATCACCCCCGCTTCAACGCATCCAGCTTTGCCATCGCATCGTGAATCTGCGGCTGGCTTTCGGCTTGGAGGCTGATGCGGGTGTTGCAGGCGGAGCAGGTGAAGCTCTCGCCCATCAGCAGCTGGCTGGTTTCGATCGTGATCGGCGCGGAGCATTGCGGGCACGGGATTGATTGGCGTGACATGGTGCGGTCCCCCTCCTTCGTTCAGAGCAGTGCAGAGCGGCGCAGCATCGCGCCCGCTCGCGTGTATCCGCAACCTTACCGCGCCGCCCCGCCCTGTCCTGCACAGATGCGACATGGCTGCGCGTTGTGTTGCACTCTATACAAGGAAGTGAAGCTGGACCCCGGATCAAGTCCGGGGTGACGAAGAGACGTTACTCAGCGGCTTCCTTTTGCCGTTCCAACATCGGTTTCAGATACTGCCCCGT
>JAHDFH010000042.1 GCA_020628305.1 Acidimicrobiales bacterium
GCGTTTGGCCATGCAGAAGTGTTTCGATGAAGCTGCGGCGCTTCACCCAGGCAGGCCGTAAGTCTCTGAGCTTTCTTTGTCTAAGTCTCGCCATAGATCGAGAAAGCCTTGATCAAAAGTACCCTCAGAGATAGCTGCGGTGACTCCGCAGCCGACTTCGTTATTATGGGCGCAACGGCTATAGGCGCAGTTTGCAGCCGCTTCATAGATTGGCCAGAAATAGGCTTCAATGCCTTGATCGGCTTGCCAGAGCCCAACAGACCTGATTCCTGGAGTGTCGATTATGACAGAACCGCTTGAGAGCGGGAGTAACTCTTTGAAAGTGGTTGTGTGCCTACCTCTAAAATCGCCTTTACGGACCTGCTGGGTTACAGCAACCTCGAGACCGGACAAACTGTTCATCAGCGTGGACTTGCCGGCGCCGGATGCACCAACAAGTGCCGTGGTCTGATCTGTTTGAGTTAGTATCTTCTTTAGCGGTGCAATTGAGGTTTGATCCTTGGCATTTATGGCAAACACTTCAAGGCTTTCGGAGACATGTTTGGCAAGCTTCATTGTCTTTTCAAGCTTGCGAGGTGAGGCCTCGTCAGCTTTTGTTAACACAAGAATTGGCTGGGCTTGAGAGTCAAGAACCATAATTAGAGACCTGGCTAGTCGATTTGCATTAAGTCCCGAATCAAGCCCCACAACAATGCAACAGATGTCAACGTTGCTTGCGATAATTTGAGCTCGTGCTTCACCAGCAGAAGACCGCTTCCTCTTTACTTCATTTCGCCTTAGGAGCAGCTCACAAATCACCGGTGCCGGCGGAGTTTGTTCTTCGTCGACTTTGACGCTGACCCAGTCGCCGACAGCCACTTCAACAATTCCAAGGGTGGCGCTCAGCCGCCGCTCACACCGAATTATTCCATCCTTTGTCGCAACGAGATCCCAATCTCTTTCGATACGGGTGACTCTGCCAATGAATTGGTCAGATTTGATCAGGCTAAGAAACTTATCTTCGAGTCTGCGAGTCAAGCCGTAAGTTGTGAGGTCTAGCATCAGAACCTAATTGTAGGTATAGTTACAGCCAAATATGCGAAGAGAAATCAAAGTGATAGCGCCAGGATCTTCTGCCAATCTTGGTCCAGGGTTCGACACTCTGGGGGTAGCTCTAGGGAGGTACGTTGAGGCTGGCAATACCGGTGAGGGACACCCGTGCGATGAGCACTCGATCATTACAAAGGCATATGCGGCTGCTGGCGGCACGGGCGATATCTGGTTTCGTCATAACCTAGAGCCTGGTCGTGGGTTGGGCTTTTCAGCAGCGGCACGCGCTGTCGGGGCTGCGGTTGGTTTGATGGAGCAAGGTCAAAGCTTACAAGAGTGTCGAGACGAAGCTTTTAGAATCTGTACCCAGCTAGAAGGGCATGCTGATAACGCAGCTCCGGCGGTCTATGGGGGGTTCACAGCCGTTTGTGGCAATCGTGTCAGGCGTATGAAGATTACTTCAGTCACTAAGCTTCTTTTATGGATTGCATCAGAGTCCTCTTCAACCGATAAGTCTCGTAAAGCTATCCCTCAAGAGTTGCAGCTGTGTGATGCTGTGCAAAATATAGCCAACACTGCTTCGCTAGTGTCATGTTTGTACGAAGGGGACCTTGAAAATATAGGTGGGTTCTGCGCAGATCTTATTCATCAGGATCGACGCTTCGAAGCCACGCCGGACTCGGGCAAAGCATTCCATGCAGGCATCGATGCTGGAGCTTACGGGGGTTGGCTCTCCGGGGCTGGACCAAGTGTTGCCTTTGTTGTCAGCGATCGGCAGCTCGAGCAAGTTATGGCTGCTCTTCCAAATACTGGATTGGCAGTTTATATGGATGTTGATATCTCAGGATTAACCGAAGGCTCAATCCCAACCTGAAGCGGTTTGGCTAGATCTGATTCAGAGACTTCCCGGGACTGAGTATGTAGTGCTCCGATCCCTTTCAAGTACTCGTAGTGCGCCTCACACACCCGTCGGATATCTTCGGTTGAAACATCAAGCCCAATCACATCGCAACGCTGTTGTATGTACTCAAGAGGTTCCTCACTAAACAATAGAATTGGCGAAGCGGAGCTATTCTCTGGTGACCAATGGTAAGCCTGTATCCACTCCAGATGAAGCCGTAGTAGTCGTCTAAGGTCGTCGTAGGAAAGCTCTGCAGTTGTAGCTTCCGGGAGCGCTTGAGCGCAAAACTCTATTGCTTCATGCACATCGAATATGATCTGAGCGGGAGTAGTCATTGATCTAGACACCGCAGCTCCGACGGCAACTTGTGCCACAGCAAAGATAATCAGAGCGCTTATGATGATCGCTGCTAGAATCACGGTTCCATACTAAGTCGATGCCGAACCGAAAGCTCTTTCCACTCAAGGTGTGTAATGTCTGACCATGAAGTAAAAACCGAGACCGTAAAGATTGCTTCAACAGCTTCGGTCGAGCTGGCAGCCTTAGTCGCAACTCCCATAACTGCATCAAAAATCAACAGAGCTATTATATTGCTCCACGGATTTCCATCTAGAGATCTAGTGGCAGAATTGGCCGCTGCAAGCTTGCCTCAGCTTGGAGAACGAATCGCCCAACTCATGTTGAGTCACGGCATAGTTTTAGATTTCAGGGGCTGTGGAAAATCTTCCGGTAACTTCAGCCTTGGAGGCTGGGTTGAGGATGTAAAGGCGGCCATTGACCATCTAGCTAGAGAGCTAGCTATCGATGACTTCTGGTTATGTGGTTTTGGTACGGGGGGATCGGTTGGGCTAGTAGCTGCTCAAGATTTGGATTCTGTCAAAGGAGTAGCAACAGTTGGCTCTCCCGCAGATTTTGATGATTGGTCGGCTGATCCAGATCAGCTGCTTGCCTTTGCACGCGAAGTTGGAGTGGTACAAGATGCGGAGTTCCCAGGAGACCTTGCGGATTGGCGTAAGCAACTGCGGCAAGTGAAGGCTATTGAGGCCGCAGGAAAGTTTCAGCCAAGACCTTTGCTAGTCATGCACGGGTCTGAAGACAAAATAGTCCCTCATTTTGATGCCAGACTCATAGCCGATTCCCATGGGTCAGCAGACTTGCGTTTCGTCAGTGGTGGCGGCCATCAGCTGAAACACGACCCTCGAGCCGTGGCTATCTTGCTGGGGTGGTTTGCCAGGGAACAGATCGTTCACGCTGGCGATTCGCTAACTTCCTGAACGATCGGCCTTGCCGAGCTTGGCGGCCTTCTGCTTAGCTTTCCAGCTCTTCACAGCCTCGAAGTCTTCTAGCGAACCGCAATCGGCTACTGTCCTTGGGTGCGCATCGCTGAAAGGATGGGCAATAGCTTCCCACCCGGAGAGTTCTATGTTAAGTCTCTTGCACAAAGCAGCGACGGTGATTTGTGCTTTCTCCTCACCGAAGCCAGGGAGTGACTTTAGACGCTCAAAGGTCTCTCGAGCGTCTGAGGCTGTGGTCCAGATGGATTCAGCATCACCAGCATAGTATTGACAAACATCGTTAGCCAAAGCATGAATACGCTGCGCCATCACTTTGGGGTATCGATGGATGGCTGGCTTCTGGCAACAAAGGTCGATTAAGACATTTTCATCTAGTTGAGCAACCAAGCACGGGTCAATCCGCTGAAGCCAATCAGCGGAGGGCTCAACAATTTTCAGCCTAGTAGCGATCTTGCTGGGACCAGCAAAGGCCCAAGCAATAGATACCTGTGAGTCCAGCAGCATGGCAACAAGGAAACTAAAGGCATCGTTATTTACTAAAAAGTCTTCTTCGATGTTGAGTTGAGTCCTTATCAAACAATCAGTTCACAGTCCATGGAGCCGCTGACTCGGTGTCAATATCGTAGTACTCAATTGCTTCTTGCACCCGAGCTGCCGGCACTTCACCGAGGGCGGCAAGCTCACTAAGTACCGCCACAACAACATGTCCCGTATTCGTTTCGAAGAAACGTCGTAGCGCTACGCGATCGTCTGAGCGGCCATATCCATCAGTTCCGAGAACTTTGTAGGCGTTAGGTACGAATGCGGCGATTTGCTCTGGAACTGACCTAATGTAGTCAGAGACCGCAACAATCGGACCTTCTGCTTGTTCTAGTAGCTTAGTGACATGAGCCATCTTTGGGTCTTGTGTTGGATGGAGTCTATTCCAGCGCTCAACTTCTAAAGCTTCTTCGCGAAGGCGCTTGTAGTTGGTGGCTGACCAGAGGCTTGCAGAAACCTGCCACTTCTCGCTTAACTCTTGGGCTGCTTCTCGGGCAGCGGCATGTGCAGTTCCGGAGAAAATAATCGTCGCATCGGCGTCTCCACCATCAGGCGCATCAGCCCACTTATACAAGCCTTGAAGGATGCCTTCAGCAACATCATCGCCCTCTGGCTGGGGAGGTTGCTCATAGTTCTCGTTGTAGAGCGTTAGATAGTAGTAAATATCTTCGTTGTCTTCATACATCCGTTTCATGCCATCTTTAATAATGGCAGCCATCTCATAGGCAAAGGCAGGGTCATAAGCTTGACAAGCAGGAATTGTTGCAGCAAGAGCGAGGCTGTGCCCATCTTGATGCTGCAAGCCTTCGCCGGTGAGTGTGGTTCTACCTGCTGTTGCGCCAAGGAGGAATCCTTTAGCGCGTGAGTCAGCTGCACACCAAAGAAGATCACCCACTCGTTGGAAACCAAACATTGAATAGAACGTGTAGAACGGCATCATTGGAACGCCTCGATGAGCATAGCTTGTAGCAGCAGCTATCCACGAAGCTGTTGAACCTGCTTCAGTGATGCCTTCTTCTAGGATTTGGCCGTCAGAGTCTTCTGAATAAGACAACAGGAGCTCGTGGTCAACGGGCTCATACTTCTGACCGAAGGGCGCATAGATCTCAAACTCTCTAAACATCGAGTCCATGCCAAAGGTCCGGGCCTCGTCAGGAATAATAGGAACTACTCTTTCGCCGAAGCCTTCTTCGCGCATCAACTCGCGCAGTAAAGATACGAAGGCCATCGTTGTAGATACCTCACGTCCGCCGGAACCCTCTTTTAAGGTGGCGAACGGAGTATCTGAGCACTCAGGTAGTGCTAGACGGGTTTCAGTTGTGCGTTTGGGCAGTGAGCCGTTGAGTACTTTGCGTCGCTCAACCATGTACTGATACTCAGGAGAATCAGGTGCTGGTTTGTAATACGGTGGGTTACCATCGGCCAAGTCTTCTTCTGAGATCTCATCGTGAAGATGCAGTCGGTCTCGAAGCTCTTTGAGCTGATTTACTGTCATCTTCTTAATCTGGTGGGTGGCATTGCGTCCCTCAAAGCCACCGCCTAAGGTCCAGCCCTTAATGGTTTTAGCAAGGATCACAGTTGGTTGACCTTTGTGCTCCGAGGCTGCTTTGTAAGCGGCGTAGACTTTTTCGTGATCGTGGCCCCCCCTTGGCAAGGAACGAAGCTCATCGTCAGATAGATGTTCAACCAGCTTGAGTAGGCGAGGGTCAGTTCCAAAGAAGTTCTCTCGGATGTAAGCGCCCGACTCCACGGCATAGCGTTGAAACTCGCCATCGACAGTATTCTCTAGGCGTTCTTGAAGAACGCCTTCTGTGTCAGCGGCGAAGAGCTCATCCCACTTGCCACCCCACACAACCTTGATAACGTTCCAGCCAGCTCCGCGGAAAACAGCCTCAAGCTCTTGGATAATCTTCTGGTTGCCTCGAACAGGTCCGTCGAGGCGTTGGAGATTACAGTTAATGACCCAGGTCAAGTTATCTAACTTGTCTCGCCCAGCAAGAGAGATGGAACCGAGAGTCTCTGGCTCATCGCACTCACCATCTCCCAGAAACGCCCATACGTTTGATTCTGAGGTGTCGTCGATGCTGCGGTTCTCGAGGTATTTAAGGAAACGGGCGTGATAAAGCGAGTTGATTGGTCCAAGTCCCATTGAAACAGTTGGGTATTCCCAAAAGTCTGGCATGAGACGAGGGTGCGGATAAGACGATAAGCCATGGCCATCGACTTCGAACCTAAAGTTATCGAGATGGTCCTCGTCAAGTCGCCCCTCTAGAAAGGCGCGGGCGTAGATTCCGGGAGCGGCATGGCCCTGGAAGTAAATGGCATCACCGGCGCTGCCATCTTCTTTGCCTTTGAAAAAGTGGTTGTAACCAATTTCGTAAAGCGTTGCCGAAGAAGCAAACGTGGAAAGGTGTCCACCAATGCCGTCTGCTCTTTTATTGGCCTTAACGACCATAGCTGCGGCGTTCCAGCGGATGTAGGCCCGGATTCGCCTTTCTAGGGTTTCATCGCCTGGAAACGCAGGCTGCTGAGAAGTTGGAATGGTGTTGAGATAGTCCGTGGAGACAACTGGGGGGTTGCCAAGGTCTGTGTCTAGGCCGTGCTGGTTGAGACGGTCAAGGATGTAGCGAGAACGAAGGCGACCACGATGGTTTGTAACGGCGTCGAGTGAATCAATCCATTCGCCTGTTTCAGTTGGGTCGTTGTCTGGAAGTTGACTTAAGAATGAGTCTGTCATGTCTTCCATTGTGGTACGCATTTGAAGAATTACAATGCATGGAGTCAGATTCTTTATGTCGTATGTATAGATGTGCCTAAGAAACTGCTAGCCGGGGTGTTGTTGGACTAATTTGGAAGCTCTGCTTGCAAATGCAGCTGACTAGGTCGAGGTGGAAATGGTTGATATTTATACAGATGGAGCTTGCTCGGGAAATCCAGGGCCAGGTGGTTGGGCGTGGGCTATAGAAGATGGTGATTCTGCTAGCGGGGGCGAGAACCCTTCAACCAATCAAAGAATGGAACTCTTTGCTGTTTTGGATGCTGTGCGTAACAACGACGGGGCTGTGCACATCTACAGCGATTCAACCTACGTCGTAAAGTGTTTCAACGACAAGTGGTACAGCGGCTGGATTCGCAGAGGTTGGAAAAACTCTTCCGGCAAGCCTGTGGCAAATCGTGACATTTGGGAGCCATTGATAGACATCTATCTCGACCGCAAAGATGAGATTGAGTTCACTTGGGTTAAAGGGCACTCTGGCAATCCAATGAACGAAGTGGTGGATCAAATGGCTGTCGCTGCCGTTAAGCGAGATTGAAGCCTGAGCAGTAAGTTAGCTAGCTAACTGAGCATAGGCAAGCTCTACTTCAGCGAGTAGTGCTCGGGCGGCTCCGACCCGTGAATGGGTTGCTCCGTCTCCGGGGGTGAGATCGGACTTGAGATGTTTGTAGGCAGTTTCAATTTCTGATTCTGAACTATCAGAAGTTACACCAAGAATACGCAGGCACTGATTCTTTGAAATGTGTGTTTTGGGAGAGCTATTTGGCTTTGTGAACATGGAAGCGCCGTCCTTTGTGTCTCTCATTCGCCAAGCCTTTCTAGATCGTATTTGCATACCACCTCTCGGCGGTCCTACAAGTACGACCCTCATTGTGCAAGATTTGTCGCGAATTTGCTAGGCGAATGGCTAAGAAAAATCACCTACGGTACAGAAAAAGTAGGGTTTTGGAGAGGTCCATTGCTACAGGAGCTCGTTGAATGCTTCTTCGATTGTTTTTGAGGAGAATTCAAATCCGTCTTTGGTCAGGCTTGCTGGGACAACGTTCTGCGATTCAAACAGTAGGGCGTCTGCTAGCTCTTGGCCCAGTAGTAGGCGTGGACCAAATTTCGGTACGGTCATAAATGTGGGACGTCTTAGTTTTGCTCCAAGGGCTTCAGTTAAGTGGGCGTTCGTGCATGGATGCGGGGCTGTTAGGTTGACAGGTCCTGCCAGATCAGACTCCATGAGATGGATAATTGCATTCACCTCATCTTGCAGGGTGATCCAAGACATCAACTGTTCGCCAGTGCCAAACTTTCCGCCGGCGAAAAGTTTGAAGAGTGGGAGTAGTTTGGCAAGTGCCCCACCTTTGGGGGTTAAGACAATTCCGGTGCGCAAGAATACTGTCCGGATTCCAGCGGCGGTGGCAGCGTTTGTTGCCTCTTCCCACTTTGCTGTCAGGTCGCTCAGAAACCCTTCACCTTTTGGGCCTGCCTCATCTACTGGCCCGTCTTCAGTGCTGCCGTAGAAACCAATCGCAGACCCAGATAAGAAAACCTGAGGGGGCTGGTTGGTCTTTGCTATGGTCTCGGCCAGAAGTTTCGTCGTGTCAATTCGAGAGTCGACCAATAGCTGTTTGTATTTGTTGGTCCAACGTTTGTCACCTATCCCTGCGCCACCAAGGTTAACCACAGCATCAACCCCTTCCAAAGCACTCGCGTCTAGCTGGCCGTTGGTTGGATCCCATTGAATCTCGGTAGTAGACTTTGCCGGGCGCCGCACCAGCGTTACAACCTCGACGTTCCGTTGCTTTAGCTGGGTTACTAGTGCTGAGCCAATGAGGCCTGATGAGCCACCAACAACGACTTTCATATAAATCCTTTTAATGTTGCTTTGAAGCCAAGAACGATAGTCTAGCTTCTGTGAGCACACGCATGCTTCTATTACTGTCTCTGGTTTGTGGTATCGCTATAATCGGAGCGTTCGTTCTGCAGATAGCAGTGGCCAACGGGTAGTACGTGAAGTCCAAATGGAGGAACTTTGAGCACACAAGAATTTGACGTCGTTGTAATCGGCGGCGGTCCTGCAGGCTATGCAGCTGCGCTATACGGAGCTTCTGCTGGATTGCAGATAGCGCTAGTCGAAAAGCACAAGCTTGGTGGTACTTGCTTGAACGTTGGGTGCATCCCAGCCAAGGAACTGCTAGAGACGGCGGCTGTTTCGAGGGCCGTTTCCCATGCAAATGTGTTTGGTGTGATGGCAGAAGCCAAAGGTCTTGACTGGTCAAAAACGTTGCAGCGCAAACAGGGGATTGTTGACCAGCTTGTTGGCGGTCTGACAGGATTGCTCAAAGGTCGAAAAGTTACAGTGTTCGACGGCACAGGTACCTTGGGGGCAGACAACAAGACTATAACTATTTCAGGAGGTGCTTCTGACGGAACTAGCATCATTGGAGCCTCTGTGATCCTCGCAGCTGGTTCCGTTCCCCGCGAGATGGACGGTTTCCCAATTGATGACAAACACATCGTTACCTCAGATCAGCTTCTTTCCATTCCCGAACTCCCAAAGAGTGCTGTTGTAATTGGTGGCGGGGCAATTGGTTGTGAATTTGCTTCGATGATGAGCGATCTGGGCACCGAAGTGACCATCTTGGAATACGCTCCAAAGATTCTCCCTGGCTGTGATATTGATGCAGTAAAAGTTGTAGAGAAGTCTTTTGCTAAAAGAAATATTCAAATCAAAACAGGTGTTGCTGTCAAATCTCAGAAGACTGAAAACGGTCAAGTGACTCTGACCTATGGGGACAATAACGAAACGATCACCGCTGAGACAGTAGTGATGTCGATTGGTCGTCGCCCCTACACCGAGACTCTTGGTCTTGAGAAAACTTCGGTGAGTGTGGATGACCGTGGTTTCATTGAAGTTGATCAATACTGTAGAACCACTGCTGAAAATGTTTGGGCGGTTGGGGACTGTATCAACACAGCTCAATTAGCTCACGTTGGATTTGCTGAAGGCATGGTGGCAATCACTGATATCTTAGGTGAGCAAGCCAACCCGGTTGACTATTCCAAGGTGCCGTGGTGTATCTATTGTCACCCCGAAGTTTCGTTTGTGGGCCACTCAGAAGCATCTGCTAAAGAGGCTGGGTTGGACGTTGTGGTTTCAAAGCATCGCTTCACCGGCAACGGTCGAGCAATGATCGTTGGGGAAACAGATGGACTCGTGAAAGTGATAGCTGAAAAGAACGCTGACGGTTCAGCTGGCAAGATCATTGGTGTTCATATGGTTGGACCATGGGTCACCGAGCAGCTTGGACAGGGATACCTGGCGGTTAATTGGGAGGCGACCGTTGAAGAAGTCGCTGCCTTTATTCAGCCTCATCCAACGATGTCGGAGCTTTTTGGGGAAACCGTTCTTGCATTGACCGGACGGTCACTGCACGGGTAATTTCCACTATCGAGACCAAGCATTGAATCAGCACGCTAAATTGTAAAAGTCAACAAAACAAGGAGTCTGCCAGACGTGGCAAATATAGAAATGCCCCAATTGGGCGAAACCGTAACTGAAGGAACTATCACAAGGTGGTTCAAGGGAGTTGGCGAGTCAGTGGCGGCTGATGAGGTTCTCTTTGAAGTATCGACTGACAAGGTCGATACTGAGGTTCCAAGCCCTGTGGCAGGAACATTGTCTGAAATTATTGTGGCCGAAGGTGAAACTGTTGAAGTTGGAACCGTTCTTGCAGTGGTGGGCGATGGAGCGGAAGCTCCGGAAGCACCTGCAGCTGAAGAACCGCCAGCTGCTTCAGAACCAGCACCAGAGCCTTCTCCTTCGGCTACACCAGAACCTGCGGTAGCTGAAGTCGTAGCTGAACCTGATCCAGCAGTCGAGGGCAAACTCCTTTCTCCAGTTGTGCGTCGGATGATTCGCGACAACAACATTGATGTCGCTCAGATCGTGGGAACTGGTTTGGGTGGCCGTATCTCGCGCGATGATGTGCAACGCTTTATTGATGGGCAACAAGGTGCCGTGTCTAGCTCTGCTCCAAGCGCTGCTCCTCCCGTTGCTGCATCAGCTCCAGTCCCTGCGCCGGTCGCTGCGGCACCTATTTCCGCTCCGCCGGTCACCTCGGGTGAGCGTGATACTGTTATCCCGCTTTCGAACATCCGTCTTCGCACCGGTGAGCATATGGTGATGTCGAAGGCAGTTGCGCCTCACACCCTTACCGCAATCGAGATCGACTATGAAAACGTCGATCAGGCCCGAAAAGTCCACAAGAAAGCATTCAAAGAGACGGAAGGCTTCAGCCTTACTTATCTGCCGTTCATCTCGAGGGCGGTTATTGATGCTCTGCGCGAGTTCCCTAACCTGAACTCATCTGTCGGTGAGGGCGAGCTAGTGGTTCATAACTACGTAAACTTGGCAGTAGCGGTTGATCTAGATTTCCAAGGCTTGCTTGCACCAGTTGTACACGGGGCAGACGGTATGCGTCTTCGTAGCATTGCCCGAGGTATCTCAGACGTTGCTCACAGGGCACGTTCCAAGCAGCTGAACCCTGATGAGCTCTCTGGTGGTACGTTTACTCTCACCAACGCTGGCAGTTACGGCACCATGATGCAGTTCCCAATAATCAACCAGCCACAGGTGGCGATTCTTTCAACAGATGCCATTAAGCGCAAGCCGGTAGTTGTCGAAGATTTCTACGGTAACGAGTCGATCGTGGTTCACTCAGTTGGTGTGCTGGCAATGGCATGGGACCATCGAGCAATCGATGGAGCTTACGCTGCTGCCTTCCTCGCACGAGTTAAAGAGATTATCGAGACACGTGACTGGGAATCTGAACTAGCTTAGGGCTGATCAATGTTGGATACTCTTGGCGGGCAACAGGTTCAGTCTCGTTGGCTTGGAAAGACAAACTACGCTGAGGCCCTTGCCGTTCAGGAGAGCTTGTTTAACTCAACTGAAAACTATCTGTTGCTCCAAGAGCACCACCACGTCTACACCGTTGGCGTGCGCGGCAGCGACAACTTCGTTGTGCCGGTTGCAGATTTAGGGGCGCCGGTGGTTCAGGTTCGTCGTGGTGGAGACGTCACCTATCATGGACCTGGTCAACTTGTTGGTTACCCGATACTAAACCTTGGCAACAACGTTTCTTCACAATCCTATGTACACAATATTGAGCAGCTGCTTAGTGCCGTATTCGCGGAGCTGGGGGTTGAGACTTTCACAGATGATCAGCATCCTGGCGTTTGGACTGCCAAAGACGGAGAACCTGCCAAGATTGCTGCCATCGGCGTAAGAGTAAGCCGTGGCCGATCGATGCATGGCTTTGCAATTAACGTTAATCCAGAATTTGAATGGTTCAACAAGATTGTTCCCTGTGGAATAGCAGATAGAGCGGTAACCTCGCTAGCAGCTCTGGGGGTCGATGCGACAATCGAACAGGTAACTGACCTTGTGGAACGGAATGCTTCAAGGTTCCTGCTGCCTGGCGCCACTCTTGTGACTAACAACGAGGTTCACTCTACAGCGGTTGTTGATTTGGCGCCTTTCACAAAGGGTGAAGGTCCGGGTGAAGCGATTAAGCCACAGAAGTCAGAGAAAGCAACGGATGGGGTATCGGTTAGGTTGCAGTCTCGATTGTCATCTGCCGGCGTCAACGGTGGGCTTTCCATCAACGAGCGCAAGCCAGACTGGATGAAGGTCAAGTTCAACACTTCTGCCAAATTCGTTGAGCTGAAGCAAACGTCTAAAGACCTGGGATTGGCGACAGTATGTCAGGAAGCTGGATGTCCAAATATCTACGAATGTTGGAATGAGGGGACTGCTACTTTCATGCTGCTCGGCGAGCGATGTACCCGCAAATGTGGTTTCTGTGAGGTTGATACTCGTAAGCCTGAAGCTGTTGACTTAGACGAGCCGGTAAAGGTTGCTGAGACTGTAGCTGGCCTGGATTTAGATTTTGCTGTGCTGACCATGGTGGCTCGTGACGATCTCGCCGATGGGGGAGCGGCGATCGTTGCTGAGACGGTTCGTCAGATCCATGCCAAGTCACCCGGTATTGGCGTAGAAGTTTTGATTTCTGATTTAGCTGGCAGCGAAGAAGCTCTTAACACCGTGCTTGAGTCCAATCTTGAAGTGCTCAATCACAACGTGGAGACGGTGCCTCGGTTGCAACGAGCAGTTAGGCCATCTGCTAGCTATCTTCGATCTTTGAGTGTGTTGGCAAGAAGTAAGCAGCGAGGTTTCACTACCAAGTCGGGAATTATCCTTGGCATGGGCGAGACAATGGATGAAGTCAAGTTGACGTTGCAAGACCTTGCAGCCATCGGGGTGGATATTGTTACAATCGGCCAGTACCTCAGGCCTACAACCAATCATCTTCCAATTGTGCGGTGGGTCGAGCCTTCTGAGTTCGATGAATTAAAAGTCTATGGGGAAGAAGTGTTAGGCATTCGACACATCGAGGCCAGCCCACTGACTAGATCATCACACCACGCTGGCTCTGTTTGGAAAAGTCTCGAAGGAGACTCTGCAGCACTCAATCAGCACGCTGAGTCTTTGGCCAGTATGTAGCTATAGCTCGCACAGCTAAGATCCAAAGTACGTGCAGTAGCCCAACCAGGATCAGATTTCGAAGAAACCAGCCAGCTGATGCAAGCAGTAGACCTACCTGATGTCCCAGCAGCCAAAGTCGTTTGGGTTGTCGAATCAGCTTTAGGTATCGAGCAGCTATAGGCAAGGTGAGTGAGTAGCCAAGAACCAGCAAAACTGTCGAAAGCGGATGCACCACTTGATGTTACAACCGCCGAGACTGGCATTGGTTTAATTACCTAGCTGTAGTTATCATGCTAGATTTGTATACATAGCCGAGACTTTGAGATAGCCTTGGGGGTCGAAGCGATATGGGTTCCTTGCAATGATCAGACTTGAAGGTGTTTCGAAGAGATATGAGGGTCAAGCTCGGCCTGCATTGAATCAAGCTGATATAGATATTGCCAAAGGCGACTTTGTGTTCTTAGTCGGGCCGTCAGGTTCTGGAAAGTCAACCTTGCTGCGTCTTCTCACCAAACAAGAAGAGCCGGACCGTGGCCGTATTTTTGTTGCTGGCAAAGACATTGCGCAAATGTCGGCTTGGAAGGTGCCAATGCTGCGTCGCAACATTGGTTCTATCTTCCAGGACTTCAAACTTCTCCCAAACAAGACTGTGTTCGCTAACGTCGCTTTTGCTCTGGAAGTGATTGGCGGCAGTCGCAAGTCTATCGCCAAGCAAGTGCCCGTCATTTGCGAACTTGTGGGGCTCGAAGACAAAATGGACAAGTATCCAGACCAGCTTTCTGGTGGTGAGCAGCAACGTGTGTCTATCGCTAGAGCCTTTGTGAATCGCCCCTTGATTATGTTGGCCGATGAGCCGACGGGTAACTTGGACCCTCAAACGTCGATCGGTATTATGCGTCTTCTCGATCGTATTAACAAGACTGGAACGACAGTTGTTATGGCAACTCACGATCGTGGAATTGTGGACACCATGCGCAAACGCGTTATTGAGCTGTCTCATGGTTCGCTCGTGCGGGATGAGGCTAGAGGTAACTATGAGTAGCGTAAAGACTGTGGTGAGCTGATGGCCGTAAGACTCGATTATCTCGTTAGAGAAACAACCAACAATTTGGCCCGTAACTTGTCTCTCACTTTGGGAACAATCCTGACTGTAACCATAGCGCTAACGCTTGTTGGGCTTGCTTTGGTGTCTTCTCAGGGCGTAGGGAACTTGAGCGAACGGTACCAGAAAGAAGTTGAGTTCATTATTTGGCTTAAAGATCCAGTTTCGGATCGTAGCGCTTGTGAAGGCTCTGATGAAGTCGCTCGTGCGGAGTGTGAGAGTGCTGTGGCCAGGTACGAACAGACTAAAACGCTAATTCAGAAAGATCTAGACTCCTCCGAAGCGGTAGAGCGTGCCGACTTCATAAATCAAGAGCAGACATTTATCGAGTTTCAGGCTTATTATGCGGAGTCACCACAGATTCTTGAGCTTGTGACAGTTGAGTCAATGCCTGAGTCCTTCAAAGTTGTTCCAAAGAGTACTGATTCTGGAGTTATTGAAGATTTCCGCGAGCGTTACGCTGATGAGCCGGGTGTTCGCAGTGTTTCTGCAGCTGAAGACCTCATCGAAGACGTGCAGCGCTTCTCTAATTTGAGCGGAAATCTTATGCGTATCGCTGCAATCGTTGCGATGATTGCCTCTTCGTTGCTGATGTATAACTCTATTCGAACAGCTGTGTTCTCTAGACGACGTGAGATAGAAGTCATGAGCCTCGTCGGAGCCACAAAATGGTTCATTAGAGTTCCATTCATGTTTGAGGCACTCTTCCAAGGAGTGGTCGGCGCATTTGTCGGAGTGTTCTTTGTGATTGTAACTAACATTGCGTTGTTGCCCAGAATTGAAGATATCGGTCCCCGGTTCGTTGGCCTTCAGCTCGGCACTGGTGACCTAGTAGTTATCTCAGTTATATTGTTGGTAGCAGGGGCTGCCCTTGGCAGTTTGGCATCGCTTGTGGCGGTCTCTAAATACCTCGATGCCTAGGCTTCTGTCATTGTTTCAACCAAGCTAGTGACTTGAGCTTCAAGATTTTTGCGTTCAGCGCTGCTAGTTTTTGTTTTCGGTATCAAGGAAGTCTTACGGACCATGCGGTCGTG
This sequence comes from Acidimicrobiales bacterium, assembly GCA_020628305.1. Lineage (GTDB taxonomy): Bacteria > Actinomycetota > Acidimicrobiia > Acidimicrobiales > SZUA-35 > JAHDDW01. Next base: position 15,216 of record JAHDFH010000042.1, read on the forward strand.
GTAGAAGCCTCCAGGTTCGAGCTCAGCAATCGGTTTGGCGAGCAGCCATAATGTGGTGTCGATGCCTTGCTCAGGAGTTCGCAGGATTGGCTTCAGGAATCGGTAGAACTTAGGTAGGGACTCTTTCAGTCCTGGTGTAGCAACCCAGCCAGGGTGAGTTGCAAGAAGAGTAACGTCTGCCTCGGTTTTGCGGAGTGAGGTAAGTTCGACTTGGATCCGCTTTGCCCGGGCGTAGGCTTTGGGCCCTTTGTAATCAATGGCTGTGTTGAGATCTGTCAGATCCACTGCTTGGGTGTACATACCTCCACTAGCAATACTGATGATTCTGCCGCCATTGCTCTGCCCCAATACCGGTAGCGAAGCTTGTTGTAAAAGCATTGGTGCTAGGACATGGCTTAAAAGAGTGGCCTCGATACGGCCTGCTGGAGTTTCTATTTCTTGTCGAGAGTCGAAAATGGCTCCGGCGTTACTAACAAACGCATCCAATTTGCTAAGGGTTGCTAGCTGCTGTGCGGCATGTATGACGGAGCCAACATCGAGCAGGTCACAAAGAACTGTTTGGTGCTGTTGTGCATTGGTCATGCTGTTCATCAGATCGTCGAGCTTTGACTGATTTCTAGCTATGAGAACCAGGTTTGTTCCCAAGGAATCCAGCTTTAGAGCAAGTTGTTTGCCTAAGCCCGAAGTTGGCCCCGTGATAGCGATTGTCTGTTCTGCCATGTTGGCAAGATGAGTGTTATCCCAGTTGTTTAGTCGAGAGCGAACCATAAGGCCAAGCCTGCTGAACGAAACAGGGACCAGATAGTCGAGGTTGCGGTCGATAGCAGAATTCATGTTATGACTCTACTGCCTTTAGTCATAACCCAGACTGGAGGAATTGTGTTCTGCAGCTATCCGGTAGCTTCTAGTCGGTTGATAGCACAGTGCGCCCAGAGCTTATCTAGAGCAGAAGTCAGATCAGTCAATTGTTGTGTTCCATGAAGCGGGGAGGGAGTGAGTCTTAACCTTTCGGTTCCGCGTGGCACGGTGGGGTAGTTGATTGGTTGGACGTAGATGCCGTACTCTTCGAGCAGCATATCTGAAATGCGTTTGCACTTTACCGGATCTCCGATGTGGATCGGAATAATGTGCGAGCCATGATCGACTATTGGAAGATTTAGGGCAAGTAGCTGCTCTTTGACCTTGTTTGCATTATCTAGGTGCTTCCGGCGCAGCCATTCATCTTCTTTCAAATGCTTAACTGAAGCTGTTGCGCCAGCTGCGATAACGGGTGAAATCGAAGTTGTAAAGATATAGCCCGGAGCATAGGATCTGACAGCGTCAGCAATCTGTGCGTTGCATGCAATGTAGCCTCCCTGAACTCCATATGCCTTAGCGAGCGTGCCATTGATGATGTCAATCTTGCCGCACAGATCTAGCTGTTCTGCGACACCACCTCCACTAGGTCCATACATGCCAACGGCGTGAACTTCGTCGAGATAAGTCATTGCATTGTATTGGCTTGCAAGTTTAACAATCTCTTGCATAGGGGCGAAGTCGCCGTCCATCGAATAGAGCGACTCAAAAGCGATCAGTTTCGGAGCCTCCAGCGGTAACTCTTTGAGCTTGGATTCAAGGTCGGCGACATCGTTGTGTCTGAAGATCTCTTTCGCTCCGCCGTTGCGGCGGATACCTTCGATCATGCTGGCGTGATTCAATTCGTCGGAGAGGATTACAAGGCCATCGATCAACTTGTGTAGGGTCGACAGCGTAGCGTCGTTTGCCATGTAAGCGGAACTAAAGACTAAAGCAGCCTCTTTGTGATGCAGGCCAGCTAACTCCTCTTCGAGCTCTCGGTGATAGATAGTAGTTCCAGCTATATTGCGGGTCCCCCCACTGCCAGCACCAACAAGATCTAGAGCTTTGGCCATTGCGCTAGTGACCGCTGTGTGCTGCCCCATTCCAAGATAGTCATTGCTGCACCAGACTGTAACTTCGGCTTCTGAACCGTCGGGTTTGTGCCAGGTTGCTGACGGGAACCTGCCTTGATGTCTTGCAATGTCGATGAAAGTTCGGTAGCGGCCTTCTGTATGAAGGGAGCTAATCGCTTGTGTGAAATACGTTTCGTACACTGAAAAAAGATTCTAACCGAAATCAGGCTCAGGATTGTGAGTTATGAACAAGCCGAGCACATGCCGCCGATATCAAGGGAGTGGCCTGTCATGGAGAATCCCTGTTTTTTTGAAACTGCTTCTAGCCAGGAGTGCAGTTTCTCCTCAGCATCACCACTTAGCTCAAAGTCGCTAACTGAGGAACAACTTGAACAAATCAAGTGGTGATGATGGTGAGCGAGTTGATCTGATAACTCGTACTTAGTTGGCTCGGAGGCAACCGCCATTGCTGCAATAAGGCCAGCTTTGCGAAGCTCTTCGATGTTTCGGTAGGCGCTTGATTGGGCAAGTCCTTTGGTATTTGCGACGACTTGTTCGATGTCGAGAGCGCAGCTCGCTTTGCTTAGCGTTTCTAAGATCTTGCGACGTGTCTCGGTGTAGCGTAAGTGGCTGCTGACACACATCTGCTGAGCGTTCTCATGTAACTCTTTGTTAGTGGTGGTGGCCGTCATCAAGAACTATCCGATCTCCAACCTGGGTAAAGTTTTTTCCGAAGGCTAGCTGCAAGTTTTCTAGTGTAAGTACTTCATCTGGTGATCCGAATGCGACTTGTTGGGTGTTGAGAAGCATTACTTTGTCGCAGAGGCAGGCTTCTTCCAGGTTGTGAGTGGTGATCGCAGCGCTGACCCCTTTGCTGCGTTCGCTTTCGATGGCAGTCAGGATTAGATCTCTCGATACTAGATCTAATCCATTAACAGGCTCATCAAGGAGTAGTAGCTCGCTTTGTTGACTAAGGGCTTGGGCAACAAAAGTTCTTTGCCTTTGGCCACCCGAAAGCTCTGAGATTTGGTGTTGGGCTAAATCTTGAATATCGAGCCGGTCAAGAGAGTCTTGGACGATCTCGATGTCTTGTTGCTTAAGGCGTCCCATTAGGCCTCGCTCGGGAAATCGCCCCATAGAGACAACATCTTCGACAGTCATTGGAATGTTGTGTGCAATCTCGTTACTCTGAAGGACCAGCGCCGGGCGTTGCACACTTGTTGCTAACTTGCCGGAGGTTGTCTGAGTGAGTTTCGCCAAGATGTTGAGAAGTGTTGACTTCCCTGAGCCGTTTGGTCCCACGATTGCTAAACACTCGCCTTCGCCCAGCGTGAATGAAACTTCTTCTAGAGCAAGCTTGTTGTGGTAGGAGTAGCTGACTCTAGTTGCTTCAACCCTGGTTCTCATTCCTCTTACTCTAAAGGGTGTGAAAGCAAAAACTGGCACTATAGTGAGAATGATTCTCAGTAATTGACTTATGGAAATGGAAAACAATGCCAAACAAGATTTATGGAGTCATACCTAGCTTGCTGCTTGCAGCTGCGTTGCTGATGGCGGCCTGTGGTGACGGCTCGACGGATAGTGCAGTAGAGGGTGAAAGTGATTTGCCACAGCTTCAGACTATTGCAGTTACTACAGACATTCTTGGAGATGTTGTGGACAACATTGCCGGGGACTCATTTGAAGTCTTAACAATTATTCCGTCC
>JAHDFH010000043.1 GCA_020628305.1 Acidimicrobiales bacterium
CAAAGGCTAAAAGGTAAACACTTCCCAACCATTGGCGTGGCTTAGATTAGAAACTTGAACTCATGAGCGGATTTAGAATCGCCGGAGTTGGGGCCGCACTCCCCGACAAAATACTGACCAACAATGATCTCAAAGAGTTCATGGATACCTCGGATGAGTGGATCAAAGAACGAACTGGGATCTCCGAACGTCGTGTAGGTTCATCCACGCTTGAACTCGCAACTAACGCTGCACTGCAAGCCATTGAACGCTCCCACCTTGAAGCAAGCCAAATTGAAAATATTGTTCTTGCAACCACTACCCCTGAACAACTGTGCCCGGGCACTGCTCCTGCGGTGGCAAACAATCTGGGTATTCAGTGTGGAGCATTCGACGTGCAAGCGGCATGCGCTGGCTGGGTATACGGGCTCATGGTGGCTAATGGGCTTCTTCTTCAAGGGGCCAAGAACGTTTTGCTCATTGGCGCCGAAGCGCTTGACAAAATTACCGACTTCACAGACCGTGGGACAGGCATACTTTTCGGAAACGGCGGAGCCGCAACAATTCTTGAAGCAAGCGAGGACGCTACCGGCAAGATACTTGCTTGGGACCTTGACTCAAACGGCGCCCTAGGCAGCATTCTTTATGCAGACCATGGATCGAACTTTCACATGGAAGGTCGCGAAGTCTTTAAGAAGGCAGTTACAGTCATTGAATCTTCGGTCAACAAAGTCCTGCGCGAAGCAGATGTAAAACCTGCCGACATCAAACTAGTAGTCCCCCATCAAGCAAATATTCGGATAATTGAACTGGCTTGGCGCAAACTGGGGTTCACGATGGACCAAACAGCAACGGTTCTTGAACGCACTGGAAACACCTCAGCAGCATCGATTCCAATCGCTCTCGAAGAGGCAGTCACAGAAGGCCGAGTCGAGCCTGGCGATCTTGTTTTGTTCGTCGGCTTTGGCGCAGGCATGACATGGGCATCAGCTCTTATCGAGTGGGACGCCCCTTAAGCTCCCTTACGTTCCAAGGTTAAATATAAAGGAAACAACCATGACAACAAAAACGGCTTTCGTGACCGGCGGATCGAAGGGCATAGGGCTAGCAACTGCCACCGCCCTGGCTGATGAGGGCTACAAGGTCTACGTAGGTTCTCGATCCGAACCAACTGATCTGGACGGCCGCCTTTCGTGGATAGCTTGCGATGTGACAAGCACAGAATCTGTAGACCAGGCGTTTACAAAGATTGAAGAGGCCGGCGACGCTGTTGAAATTCTTGTCGCCAATGCCGGCATCACTAACGACGGACTGATGCTGCGCATGTCAGAAGCAGACTTCACAAAAGTCATCGATGCTAACCTCACCGGAGCGTTCCGATGCGCAAAACGGGCAGTCAAGTCAATGATGAAAGCGCGCTATGGCCGCATAGTTTTCCTCTCCTCTGTAGTTGGCGTTATCGGCCAGGTTGGTCAAGCTAACTACGCTGCATCAAAAGCTGGACTCAAAGGACTAGCCCGAACCATGGCACGAGAGTTTGCCTCACGAGGAATTACAGTAAACCTTGTTGCCCCCGGGCCAATTGAAACCGATATGCTCGCTGCCGTCTCCGACGAAGCCAAAGAGGCAATGGTGTCCGCCGTTCCGGCTGGAAGAGCTGGCCAAGTGCATGAAGTTGCAGCCGCCATTAGATATCTTGTTTCCGAAGACGCCGGCTACGTGACAGGCGCAACAATCCCTGTCGATGGCGGTCTTGGAATGGGCGGATAAACCGCTACAGGAGCCCAAGCAGAAGCATCAGAGGCTAAGAGCTGAAAAACGGCTATATTAGGCAGTCGAATAGAACTCGACAAACTAGGTTCTAAGGAGGACCAAATTATGAGTGAAGATAACTTTGAAAGATTTCAAAAGTGCGCTGTCGAAGTACTGAGCGTTGAGAAAGACAAGGTTACAAAGGAAGCTAAGTTCGCAGAAGATCTAGATGCAGACTCTCTCGACCTTGTTGAGTTTGTAATGGCTCTAGAAGTTGAATTCGACGTTGATGTAGACGACGAAGAACTTGAAGGCGTAGAGACTGTGGGCGCTGCCTATGATCTCGTAATGAACAAGCTGTAATGAATAAAGTTGTAGCAGCTGTAACAGGGGTCGGAGTAGTAGCTTCCTGCGGAATAGGAAAAAAAGCTTTCTGGGATGGGTTACTCGCAACCCCGCCTGATGGCGAAAGACGAATCACTGATTGGGACCCCTCCCCATGGTTCGAATCTCCTAAAGACGCCAGAAGAAGCGACCGCTTCTCCCAGTTTGCTATCGCTGCAACTCATGAAGCAATTGAACAAGCGGGAGGCCTGCACTCTAAACCGGAAGACGTAGCTGTGTCTTACGGAAGTGGAATTGGTGGGCTATCAACACTTGAACACCAGGTGACCGTATGCTACGACAAGGGTGAGAAGCGAGTCTCCCCTTTCTTGGTCCCGATGATGATGGCCAACGCTGCCGGAGCTTCAGTATCACTACGTTTCGGTGCCCAAGGTCCGTGCGAAGCTATTGTCACAGCTTGTGCAGCAGGAACTCACTCCATTGGTCGAGCCTTAGATTGGATAAGACTGGGCAAAGCTGAGACTGTGATTGCCGGCAGCTCTGAGTCTGCACTTACCCCAACTGGGATAGCTGGCTTTAATAACATGACGGCACTGTCTAAATCGGGCCACTCCATGCCTTTTGACGCTAACCGTGATGGTTTCGTTATCGCAGAAGGTGGCGCAACCCTAATCTTGGAACGACTCGACGTTGCTGAGGCCAGAGGTGCAGACATTTTGGCCCTCGTAATCGGCTCAGCTTCAACAGCAGACTCACATCACATTACAGCACCATCTCCTGAGGGCAGCGGCGCTATTCGCTGTGTGAACCTTGCCCTCGAAGACGCTGGCGTTACAGCCGCTGACGTGAAGCATATCAATGCCCACGGCACCTCTACCCCACTGAACGATAAAGCCGAGGCCAAAGCAATGGCCGCAGTCTTTGGAGACGACATCCCAGCGATCACATCGACTAAGGGAGTCACCGGACACGCACTCGGTGCTGCAGGCGCCATCGAAGCAGCGGCAGTAGTTCTATCAATGCAAAACAGGATGATGCCGCCAACGGCTGGACTCAACGAAGTCGACTCTGACATGCCTCAAATGGACATTGTGAGAGAAGCTAGGGAGTGGGAACCTGGAGTTACCATCTCTAACAGCTTTGGATTCGGTGGGCACAACGGAACAATCGTGATGGCCCCATATAGCGGTTAGTCTGCAGCTGGAACCCAGTTAGCGATCTACCAACATAAAGAGCAACTCCGCAGAGCAAGCCAACTCGTCGCCTACGAAGGCTTTGCCAGTGCCTTTGCCAGAACGACTCCGCAGAGAGGTAAGCTCTACCTCAAGACGTAACGTCTCGCCTGGCACAACTTGACGGCGAAATCTGACCTTCTCCACACCACCAAAGAGTGGAAGCTTTTCTTGCATCTCTGGAACAGCTAGAATACCACACGCACCGACCTGCGCTAGCGCCTCAACCATGAGCACACCTGGCAGCGTTGGCCTGCCAGGAAAATGACCGGCAAAGAAATCCTCTTGACCTGTCAACCGCCACTCTGCTATCGCTGACTCACCAGGCTTCAGTTCATGAAGTTCGTCAACAAAAAGAAAAGGCGACCTGTGTGGTAACAGGTCGCCCGGATTAATATCCAATGTTCTTTTTACTTCTTTCCTGCTTCTTTGAGCTTTGAAAGAACAGTAACTTTGGTCTTGGTACCAGCTGGAATAGTGATTGGCTGGTTGGTCTGAGGGTTGTGGCCCTTGCGTTCTTTGGTGTTAACTCGCTCGAAAGAAAGCTGACCTTGGATTGTGACCTTATCTTGACCCTTAGAAACCACGTCTGCGATTTCTTCAAACATTGTGTCGATTACGTCACTAACGCTCTTCTTGCTGTTTCCGGTTCGGTCAGCAATCCGCTCGACTAGATCAGATTTGTTCATTAGGGAACTCCTTTTAATATTTGCACCATTGACTTGGCTAAGCAGTAGTGCAGTCTGCTTTTGGTCTAAAGTCAAGCATTTGCTCAACTGACTAACGTTGAAACTAGCATATTCATCAGCGAAAAGCCGCTTAATAGCGAGTTTTTAGCAATTCGACCCAACTTGGGAATTGGCTGGCTAGATTGGCTGTTAGATGAATCAAGATGTTAACAATGGCTACTGAGACCTCAAAGCAGACACGATTTCATAAGATCATCGTGCCACACACTGAGAATCTTTACCGGACTGCTTGGGCCCTAACGCGTTCACATATCGAAGCCGAGGATCTAGTACAAGAAACTCTACTAAAGGCGTTTAACGCTCTCGACAAGTTCGACGGACGCTACCCCAAAGCGTGGCTCATGACAATCGCTCGCAACACCTACATCAACAAGTCAAAGAAGAAGAAACCAGAGCTACTGAAGGACCCAGATATTACTTTCGAGCACTCTGAATTATTTGCCGACCACACCGACCCAGCGGCGCTTGTTGTGGATCCGACGTTCGATGCTGGCGTCGAGATTGCCTTCAACTCCCTCCGCCCAGATGCAAGACACGTGGTAGAGCTGGTAGATCTCAAGGGTCTAAGTTATGCAGAGACTGCCGAGAAACTTAACGTACCAGTTGGAACGGTAATGTCACGACTACATCGCGCAAGAAACCAAATGAAACAGTCGCTAGAAGAATCCGCTGCTCTTGACGGAGAACTCAACGATGCCGCAAAGGAGACTGAGCGCGATGTTTAAGTTCTGGAAAGCACGCAACTTTGACTGCTCTAAGGCAGCTGCAGATCTCCAGAGCTACTTAGATGGGGAGATTGGAGCGGAAACCGCAAGCAAGATCTCTTCCCATCTCCGTCAATGCGTTGGTTGCAAAACTGAAGCTGTAAAGTTTGAGCGGATCAAGCTAGCACTCCAACGCCAAAACGCTCCAGTCAATGCTGAGATCATTGAGAATTTGCAGCAGTTCGCTAGCAATATCGCAGACCCTAACCAGGCATAAGCAAAGACTAGCAATAAATTCGTGCGGCGTATGGCGCAGCAGACTAGACTCGCTTGTTGTGATGTTCTTAGTCTCTCGACTTATTAGCCCGGCTTGACTATTTACCTAGTCTGCCGGGAGCCCCTCAAAAATCTGTACCTCGAGAAAGAATGACATCATGAACCAAATGGACCCAAGCAAATACCTACCATTTCCACCAATAGATCTCAACAACCGAACCTGGCCCACTAATGTAATAAGCCACGCCCCAACCTGGTGCTCTGTGGATCTCAGGGATGGGAACCAAGCACTGATTGAGCCAATGGACGCTGAACGCAAACGTCGCATGTTCGATGCGCTGGTAGCGATGGGCTTTAAAGAGATCGAAGTTGGCTTTCCCGCTGCCTCACAGACAGACTTCGACTTCGTGCGAGACATAATCGCAGATCAAGCTATTCCCGACGACGTCACGATTCAAGTTCTAACCCAAGCTAGAGACGAGCTGATAGACCGAACCTTCGAAAGTGTTGCGGGAGCCAAGAACGCAATCATTCACCTCTACAATTCCACCTCCACGCTGCAGCGCAGAGTGGTGTTCAGGGCTGACGAAGCAGGAATCATCGATATTGCTGTGAAAGGCGCCCAACGCTGCAAACTTAACGAAGTCAACATGGGCGAAACCAATATCAGATATGAGTATTCTCCCGAAAGTTTCACCGGTACAGAACTCCCCTTCGCCAAGCAGATCTGTGAAGAGGTCCATGATGTCCTACGCTCTGACACATCTTATGCGCTCATTATTAATCTCCCGGCGACAGTTGAAATGGCAACTGCCAACACCTACGGAGATCAGATTGAGTGGTTCAACCAAAACTTGGTTGATAGAGAAAACATCATTTTGTCGCTCCACCCGCACAACGATCGTGGAACCGGAGTTGCTGCAGCGGAATTCGGCCTTATGGCAGGAGCGGACCGAGTCGAAGGCACTTTGTTCGGCAATGGCGAGCGCACTGGCAATGTAGACATCGTTACCCTCGCTCTTAACATGTACACACAAGGCGTCGATCCGAAACTAGACATTAGCGACATCAACGAACTTCGAAGAGTTGTTGAGCACTGCAATCAGCTTCCGGTGCATCCACGACACCCTTATGTTGGCGATCTCGTCTACACAGCTTTTTCAGGATCACATCAAGACGCCATCAAAAAGGGGTTCGAAGCAAGAGCCGAGTCTCAGCAACATATCTGGGAAGTGCCCTATCTGCCCATCGACCCAACCGACGTCGGACGAGACTACGAAGATATCATCCGCGTTAACTCACAATCGGGCAAGGGCGGAGTGGCTTACTTACTTAAAACTGAGCAAGGCTTTGACCTACCACGACGTCTGCAAATTGAATTCACCCGAGTAATCCAGAATATTACCGAGACCACTGGCTCTGAAATAGATGGTCAATCCATCTGGGACGAGTTCCGTAGCTACTACTTGACCAACACCAGCCCCGTAGAGCTTGTGTCATTCAAATCAAAAACCAACAGCGATGGCAAACAGCAGACACAGTTAACAGCTGTTATCAATGTCAACGGCAACGAAAGCAAGATAAACGGCAGGGGTGATGGAGTTGTTGAAGCGTTCATTCTGGCGCTAGAAGACGCCTTCGAACTGCAAATCAAAGTTCGAGATCTCAATGAGCATGCGATTGCGGCTGGGAAGGACGCCAAAGCTGCGTGCTATATCGAGATGTCAGTCAATGGAGCAGACCTTTGGGGGGTAGGGCTGTCTAAAGACGTTGTTAGAGCCTCTCTAGACGCTATTATTTCCGGGCTCAACCGATCTGGAATAGATTATTAAGGCATGACGCTGACTAAGCCGAAAATCTCAGTGGTAGCGTTCCTGGAAGCGACTTAAATGGTGGACTCCGATAACAATCCAAATGAAGACCACGTCGGTATTGAAGGAGCCGTTAGCTCAGTCGATGGTGTAGTTACTTCAGAGAGCCAGGACACCCTAGACAGCCCAAAGCTGCCGGACCCGACTCATGCTATTGCTGAAGACCTTGACTTTGAATCTTCGATACCATTTCCCCTGAGAGTTCTTGTTGGCATAGGGTTGTCGGTTCTGATAATGATCTTTGCTGTGACAATATCAACAGATCGCGAGCTGAATGGATTGGTGCTGTCTAATGCCGATACAACAATTGATGAGATAACAGGTTCTACCTTGTTCGGCGCTGACGGTGCTACAGCATCCACACTGCAGGGATCTGCTACTGAGCCAGAAGAGCCCGATACCAAAGCTCCTGCGATTCCAAACCAAATTGTCTTCGAAGACAACTTCACTTCCCTAGACACAGACACCTGGACAGTTGAGAATATCTCAAGCTTTGGAGACGGTAATAACGAAGAGCAATGCTATCTAGAGGAAAATGTTAGAGTGGAGCGTGGCAAGCTAATTCTCACCGCTAGAGAAGAAACAGTGCAATGCAAAAATGACCGTCGTGAAGTCACTTCTGGAATGGTGCGCAGCAAGGGCGTGCAGTTTAAGCCCGGGCAGGCCATTGAGTACCGGGTTAAGCTAACACCAGCTGATGAAACCAACCAAGCAGGCCTCTGGCCGGCGTTATGGGCTTCTAGCTTTGGAGGGGGCGGCTGGCCTCTCGGTGGAGAAATCGACTTCTTTGAAGTCATGACTGCTCGCAATCCAAAGCGAGCCATCTTCAGCATCCACTTCTTGAACTCCAGTGACCGCAAAGAAGCCATCCAAAAGGAGATCTTCTTTGACCGCAACTTCTCCCTGGACTGGCACACCTTTCGGTTTGACTACGGCCAAGGCGGTAAATTGGTGTGGTACATGAATGGTGAAGTTGTCCAGACCGTCACCAATGCTGATACTAAGCAAGGCTACCCTGCCCCGTTCAATGCAACCATTAATCAGCTCCGAGTTAACCTTGCCTTAGGTGGCAACCCAGGCCCTCTCGACAGACGTGCAGTGCGTGGTGGGGCCACATACGAAATCGACTACATTCGAATATTCGAACTGTAACCAGGCTACAGAGCAGCCCTAGAATGAAATTTCTTCTACGTCTGAGTACGTGATCTTCTTAAAGGCTTCAGCAGCTAAGAAGACCGAGCCGCCGAGCTCTGAATGTCGACCGGCTTCTGAGTAAACGGCTTCTTCGAGGTTCACATCCACAGCAAATTGTGATGAGTGTTCATTCAAGGCGGCCAACTTGGTTTCCAGATACCCGCTGATGTCAACGAAATAGTCTGGCTCTGGATCTTCCAGGAGCCAGAGCTGTGAAACTGTATGAGGATCTATCCCGAGCTCTGGAAACGCAAATGGATTACGAGCATCTGGATATATTGCAGCCAACGTCGCCTGTCCCACAGCTAGATGATCTGGGTGCAGGAAGGGCATGTTGTTGAAGTTGATCCGCGGCGACGGAGCAATTACTAAACAAGGCTTAGTTTGACGAATCACTCGGGTTAAGTCTCGCCTTAGCTCCAGGTTTGCTTCCACCTGGCCGTCTGGCTTATCGAGATACACAGCATCTTTGACACCTAACGTAGCGGCAGCCAAATTCTGCTCACCCCGACGAGTCTTAGCAGCTTCGAGCCTGCTCTGAGAACTATCTCTTCCCCCTGCTTGACCGTTAGTTACGCAACAGTAAGTTACGTGGTGGCCAGCTTCACATAAGCGCGCCACCGTTGCTCCACAGGTAAAGTCAATATCGTCCGGATGTGCAGCAATTGCAAGTACGTTCATTCAGTCCCAGTCGGCAGCAGCGCTCAAGACTTTACCTTGCAAATCTGTTCTGTTACAGCTACATGGCATCCAAGGCTTCTCTAACAGAAGCGATAAATTCCACCCCTGCTGATGGACTTCCAGTATCTAGCACCCTCCGAATCAGCGCCGAGCCAATTATTACGCCATCGGCGACTGTTGCAATCTCGACGGCCTGCTCCGGGTTGGAAACTCCAACACCAACCAACACTGGCTTATCCGTTAGGCTCTTAAGCCGTTTAGCGATATCCAATGAGCTAGAAGCCAGCTCTGACCTCTCACCAGTAGTTCCGACCAACCCAACTGCGTAAACAAACCCATCTGAGGCTTCACAAATTGCAGCAAGCCGATCATCATTAGCTGTTGGGGCTCCTAACAAAATGTTGGAGATTCCTGAGTCGCTGGCATCAGCTGCGAAATCGACCGATTCTTCCATTGGCAGATCTGGGATGATCGCTCCAGCAAAACCAGCTGCTGCAAGCTCTGAGGCGAAACGCTGATGCCCCATACGAAAGACTATGTTGTAATAGGTCATGGCTATTAAGGGAACTTCAAAGGTCTTCTTGGCTAGCTTAGCAAGCACCTGTGGTGCGGTCACTCCGCCTTCCAAGGCTAGCTTTGAAGACTCCTGGATCGTTGGCCCATCCATCACAGGATCAGAAAAAGGAAGGCCGATCTCTACTGCATCACAGCCAACACCAACACAACCCTCAACTAGCTCTACCCAGCCCGGGTTGGGGTAACCACCAGTCACGTAGGGCACCAACAGTTTAGAACCTCCAGCTAGTTTTGTTTCGAACGACTCTTGAAGATTGATCATGATTTCATTGTCTCCAATGCTTCGGCGTCGCCAGCTTTGATGGCCTGCACCTGGGCAACATCTTTATCGCCACGCCCACTCAAGTTAAGAAGAACGGTTTTTCCTGCGAGCTCTTCTCTAGCTTTATAGATCCAAGCCAGCCCATGAGCAGGTTCCAATGCGGGAATGATGCCCTCTGTCTGAGCCAATAGCTCAAACGCTGCTAGCACTTCGGTGTCAGTCACAGACTCATAGCGGGCCCGCCCAATTTCGGCAAGATGAGCATGCTCAGGGCCTACTCCTGGGTAGTCAAGTCCGGCAGAAACTGATTCAGCCTCCAACACTTGACCGTGCTCATCTTGGCACAGGTAAGACTTCGAACCATGAACAACTCCTGGAACTCCATGCCCAACCGCAGCCCCACCAATTGGCTCGACGCCAACAAGCTCAGCTTCGGTGTCGGCGAATCCAGAGAATATTCCAACAGCATTAGAGCCACCACCGACACAAGCCACCACTACATCAGGGTCGCCACCCAGCTTCTCGTGGCATTGCCTATAGGCTTCTGCGCCGATCACACGATGGAACTCGCGCACCATGTAGGGATAAGGATGGGGCCCCATCACTGAACCAAGACAATAATAGGTTGACTCAACTGAGCTAACCCACTCGCGCATTGCTTCATTTACTGCGTCCTTAAGGGTTCTGCTTCCAGACATTGCAGGGCGCACTTCCGCACCGAGTAGTTCCATGCGGAAAACATTAAGCTTCTGCCTTTTAATATCAACTTCACCCATGTAGACAACACACTCTTGGCCAAAGTACGCTGCCGCTGTGGCCGTCGCCACGCCATGTTGACCAGCACCAGTTTCTGCAACAATGCGAGTCTTTCCCATTCGCTTTGCCAAAAGCGTCTGACCCAAAACGTTATTGATCTTGTGTGACCCAGTGTGGTTAAGATCCTCCCGCTTCAATACCAAGGTGCAACCGAGCACCTCTGAGATATTTTCGCACACAGTTAGCCCAGATGGCCTGCCTGCGTACTCTGAGAGAAGGTGAGAGAACTCGCTTCTAAAAGATTCATCTTGCCACGCATCTGTGAAGGCTGCTTCTAGCTCAAGGCAAGCAGGCATAAGTGTTTCAGGTACAAACCGGCCGCCAAAGGAACCGAAGCGCCCGGCTTTGTCTGGTGCACCCATAAACTGATTAACGGTTGTAGACATAGTCTCTCTCATTATTAGCTTTGAGACATGCTACACGACGGTTGTCTTGGCTAAGCGTATAAAGGCGCTAACTTTGGCGTGATCTTTCTGCCTAGCGCTCCTACAGACGCCGCTCGAAACGTCCACACCGTAAGCCTTAGTCAACCGGATCGTTTCCGAGACGTTGAGTGGGGTTAGGCCACCCGCAATTATTAAAGGACCCTCCACCTCTTGTAACGGACGCAGATCATAGGAGATACCCGATCCAGGCTTTGTCCCATCTACGAGAATAGGATTATTGGCATCTGAGTGGGACGCCAACGTCTCAGAGGTGAAAGGCACCGCACGAATGACTGGTACTACACCAGCAAAACTCTCAATAAGTTCTTGGTTGGCATCGTGCAGTTGGATGCTATCAAGACAGCCCGCTTGAATCGCTCGATCAATCGCAGAAGCAGGATTTGACTTGTCGAAAACTCCAATGAGCTTGGCTTGCGGCACAGCTTTTCGAATAAGTTGGGCTGTGTCTAAATCAATCTGTCTTGAAGAGTCTGCGAATACTAGTCCAAGAGCATCAGCGCCTGCTTCAAACGCTTGAAGAGCGTCTTCAACGTTTGTGATCCCGCAGATTTTTACGAACATAGGTCACTCTCAATCATCGTCATAGCGTTTTAGAAGTTCGCCGTATTTCGTTTCTATTGTCCAGGCATCAGCGGGCTTGTGATGCTCTTTAGCCCATGTTGCTGCAATCTGGGGAGCATCTGCCTCGATTAGGAGCTCTGATCCTATACGAGGGTGATCTCGATATTGTTGCATCCTCACACCTAAGCCCCCGACGCTTTTCGACAGCATGCTTGCTAGCTTCTTAGGGAGCAGCCCCCAGTAAAGAGTTGCGATGACCCGCATTATGGTTCCAAAGTCTGAAACTACCTTGCCACAGTCATGGAAAAGTCCTGCTACTACAAGCCCATAGGCCTCACTACTGTCAAGATCCATGGACTGCACCTCAGCTGAGATACCACGAGAAACGTTATACAGATGTCGTTGGTCAGCAACACTAAGTCTGTCAAAAAGCTCAAGCAGCGGAGAAGTTAATTCGCTATTAAGAACTTGCTGCTCTTTAGCCGTAAGCGGTTTGGCGAAAATTGAGCCAAAGAATCTCGAAACCAGATGTGTCACGTGGGAAATCATAGCCTCTGTGAAACAGCATAAATTGCAGCCACAGTCTTCGCATCAGTAATCTCAGAACGCTCAATCATGTCTAGACACCTAGACACGCTAAATCTTGCAAGTTCCATGTCTAGCTCTTCAGGACCCTCAAGCTGTTGTGGTACCGTCTGTAGATCTCTAGCAAGAAATATTTGACAGAATTCATCTGAGAACCCAGCTGATTGATAAACGCCGATCAGTGGCTCAAACACTCCCGCTTTGAGGCCAGCTTCTTCTTCGAGCTCACGACGCGCCGTCACCTCATCTGGCTCGCCAGCAACATCCTTTTTACCGGCTGGGATCTCCCAGATGCAACCATCGACAGGTGCTCGATACTGCCGGACAAGATAGATCTCGTCTTGATCAGTAACCGCAGCAATAGCAACAGCCCCAGGGTGAAACACAACATCTCGAGAGTAATAGTTACCATCTGGATCCGAGATCAGGCGTTCGGTGATACCTACTACATTGCCCTTGTATCGCTCCGTATCTGAGGCGACAGAAAAAGTCTCAGATGAAAAAACTCCACGAGCTTCGCTATGCATAGGCGCAGGTTTAGCTTCTGCCACTACTCAACCTTGGAAGGCTCGTCTAAATCGAGCTGAACTGCTGGACGAGAATAACGTTCAGGGTTACGCTCCTCGGCAATCTTTAATGCCGCTGTGATTAGCCCGTTCATCAGTGGGGCTGGACGGTTTGGTCTACTCTTTAGTTCTGGGTGTGCTTGGGTGCCAATCCAATAAGGATGACTAGGCAGCTCGATAAACTCGACCAATAGGCCATCAGGCGACAACCCTGAACACACCAAGCCAGCATCTTCGAAGCGGTCTTTGTGCTTTGTTGAGAACTCATAGCGATGGCGATGACGTTCTGAAACTACTAAATCCTGGTAGACATCGGCTAGCTGAGAGCCTGGAGCCAATTTAGCTACATAAGCACCGAGTCGCATAGTGCCACCTTTGTCAGTGACACCTTTTTGAGACTCCATGAGATCGATAACAGGGTGAGGAGTTACTCGATCTTGAGTATCAAACTCACTAGAGTATGCATCTGTTAAGCCGAGAACATTACGAGCGTACTCAATTACCATGGTTTGCATGCCTAGACAGAGGCCTAAAGTCGGGATGTTGTTCTGGCGGGCATAAGCTGCGGCTGCAATCTTGCCATTAACGCCTCGCTCACCAAATCCACCTGGAAGCACGATCGCATCCAGATTCCCTAGAGCCTCGTCTATCAGCATTCCCTCAACTCGATCTGAAAGAATCCACTCGATCTCGAGATCAACTTCGTTGGCAATTGCCGCATGGCGCAGAGACTCAGCGACTGAAAGATAAGCATCTGGAAGGGTTACATACTTACCAACTATCCCAACCTTAAGTGGCTTCCATGCTGAATCGACCTTCTTAACGAGAGCTTTCCACTCCTTAAGGTCAGGCTCACGAGTGTCTAGGCGTAAAGCGTCGCAAACATAATCATCCAACCCCGCTTCGTGGAGCGTGAGTGGAATCTCATAAAGCGACTCCGCATCGGCAGCATTTACTACCCCCTCAATTGGCACGTCACACAGATTAGATATCTTTGAACGTAGAGAATCTTGTATAGGGCGGTCAGAACGAACAACGATGGCATCGGGCTGAATGCCTCGACTGCGCAGCTCAGTCACTGAATGCTGAGTTGGTTTAGTCTTGAGCTCACCTGCTGGGCCTATAAACGGAATCAGAGTAACGTGGACGTAGCAAACGTTATGCCGCCCAACATCGAGGCGGAATTGTCTAATTGCTTCGAGGAAAGGCAAAATCTCAATATCTCCAACAGTGCCACCAACCTCGGTTATGACTACATCTGTGTCGTCTGAGGCAAGCGCAGAGATACGCTTCTTGATTTCGTCGGTTATATGGGGAATGACTTGAACAGTCTTGCCTAGATAGTCACCGCGGCGCTCAGCAGAAATAACTGAGGAGTAGATAGATCCCGTAGTTGCATTGCTTGCTTGCGAAAGGCTCTCGTCAATGAATCGTTCATAGTGACCAAGATCCAGATCGGTCTCGCCACCATCGTCTGTAACAAACACTTCGCCGTGTTCGAAAGGGTTCATTGTCCCTGGATCCACGTTGAGATACGGATCAAGTTTTTGAGTAGTGACTTTCAATCCCCTGGACTTTAGGAGTCTTCCGAGAGAGGCCGCTGTCAGGCCCTTTCCGAGAGAGCTAACAACCCCTCCAGTCACAAAGATGTGCTTCGACATACGACTCCTCGTTTTGTCAATGTCCTAGGGTACACCGAAGTGAACAAGAAAGGGATCCCAGAAACCTGCCTAATTTCACCTAATATCGGTTTAAATCTGTACTAAGCTCCGGCGATTCCGAATTTATCTTTCAACACCGCGTGAAAGTCCCGGGGACGGTCAATCAAGAATTTCGCCTCTGTTGCAGCTGCAGTACACTTTATGCGATCACCTGGCTCAAGCTTTGCGATAAAACGCCCATCAATGCTCACTTCAGCTGACCGGTAGCCCTCCACGGTAAAGGCCACTTCGGAACTCGGTGGCAGAACCATTGCTCGGTTAAATACAGTATGGGCAGTCACAGGAGTTAGCACCAGGGCATGGAAACCAGATTCGACCACTGGACCTCCTGCAGCCATCGAATAGGCAGTGGAACCGGTAGGGGTTGCCAAAATAACTCCATCGGCTGAGTAGGTGAGAAAATCATTTCCATCAATCGCTGCACCAACAAGCATCGAGTGACCTGAATCGGATCTAAAAACTACTGCCTCGTTAAGCCCTAAATAAGTCTCACCAGAGGGCAGCTCAACCTCGACCATCATGCGCGATTCAATCTCAAGTTCAGAGACCAGCAAGCGCTGCAATACCTCAGCTACTCTTTCTGGCTCAATCTCTGCTAAGTAGCCCATCCTCCCAACGTTAATGCCAAGGATAGCTACACCTTTTTCTGCGACCAGCGATACAGCTGACAGAATCGTTCCGTCACCGCCAATGCTGATGCAAGCATCAAGGCCTTCGGCAAAGTTAGCCACTCCAAGGTCCGCCCGCTGTAGCACTGCAGCATCAGTTTCTGGCATGACCACTTCGGCTCCAGCATCCACCAAGGTCGTAACCACTTGAGAGGCAACAGCTCTAACATCGAGCCTGTGTCTGTGGATGACAATTCCATACCGTGCCATGGTCAACTCCTGGCCTCAAGTGTACCTATAGTTTTGAACCAAAGCAGAAACTCAACGTTCCCGTTAGCACCCTTAATTGGTGATGGGGCGATATCGCAGAGCTCTACTGGAAGTTTAAGGAACTCAACCACAGTCGAGCGTAAAACTTGTAGCCAAACGGAGGGATCTTTAACGACGCCATTGCCTTTGGAGACAACCTGGCGACCAGCCTCAAACTGAGGCTTAACAAGCAAAACGAGATCAGCTCCCTGATTGGCAAGCGATACCAGCTTCTCAGCAACTTTGAGGATAGAAATAAACGACAAATCGGCCACTACTAAATCGAACAACAGATCACAATCGAACGATCTAATATCGGTCTGCTCATGAACGCTGACTTGGGGATGCTTTCGTAGCTTTTCGTGTAACTGATTAGTTCCCACATCTACTGCCGAAACCCTAGAAGCACCGTGCTGCAATAAACAGTCAGTAAAACCACCAGTCGATGAGCCAGCGTCTAAACAGTTCAGCCCTGCTGGCTCGATCCAGCCTAGTTCTATGGCGCGCTCTAACTTAAAGCCAGATCTGGCAACGTAGCGAGGCTTCGGCCCTGCCAGGGTCACCTGATCTGAACTCGCAACCTTGGTAGCTGATTTAGTCGCTATCGAGCCGTTCACCAAAACCTGGCAGCTATCAATTAGTCCCTGCGCTGCAGATCGGGTGGAGGCAAGGCCTAGTTCAACCATCGCTAAATCTAAGCGGCGCCTTGGCTTAGCCAAGAGTGCCCACATTGTTTAAAGCTTCGAACGCCCCCTCTAACCTCTGGGAGAAACTAATTTCTGCTTCTCGAAGCCATACGCGCGGGTCATACTTCTTCTTATTGGGCTTGTCACCGCCCTCTGGGTTACCAATTTGGCCTTGGAGATATTCAAAATTATCGGCCGAATAGTTTCTGATCCCATCCCAGAAAGCCCACTGTAAGTCTGTGTCGATATTCATCTTAACTACCCCGTAAGAGATAGCTTCTGTGATTTCAGCAGCCGTTGATCCGGACCCTCCGTGGAACACAAAGTTAACTGGCTTTGGATCGCAACCCAGCTCCTGCTCGATGTGCTTCTGAGATTCGCCAAGAATAGAGGGGGTGAGTACCACGTTGCCTGGTTTGTAAACCCCATGAACGTTTCCGAAGGCAGCTGCTATCGTAAAGTTAGGGCTGACGGAACTCAGGGTATTGTAGGCTTCAAGAACTTCCTGAGGCTTTGAGTAAAGATCTTCTGGTTTTACATCTGAATTATCCACGCCATCTTCCTCGCCACCAGTTATCCCTAGCTCAATTTCAAGAGTCATGTCTATTGCTGCCATGCGCTCAAGATAACCTCTGGAGATCTGAAGATTGTCATCCATTGATTCTTCGGAAAGGTCCAACATGTGAGATGAGAACAATGGTTCACCGTGAGCGGCGAAGTACCTTTCACCAGCTTCTAGCATCCCATCAATCCACCAAAGCAATTTCTTCGCGGCGTGGTCGGTGTGCAGTACAACCGTAGCACCATAGACCTCAGCCATATTGCGCACATGGTGGGCAGCAGAGATAGCTCCGGCGATAGTACCAGCCTGTGCATCCAGGGACTTCCCACCAAAAAAGTGTGATCCTCCGTTCGAGAACTGTACGACGACTGGCGAGTTCAGCCTTGCCGCCGTTTCAAGTACTGCATTAACCGAGTTAGTGCCAACACAGTTAGCGGCCGGGATAGCAAAACCTGAATCCTTTGCATAGTCGAAAAGTTCTTTTACTTTGTCGCCTGTCAATACTCCAGATGGAAAATTTTTTGTAGCCATGCCAGCGAGCTTAGCTTAAATCTGCCAATCTCTCAGCAACATCACCAAACTGCGGCTCTGAGCCAACTATTGCCGAATACAGCTGCTTCGCCTTTTGCGTATTGCCAGCCTTTTCATACAGCGTGGCTAATACGTACATCCGACGCAGCACATAGACACTTGGCTTACCTTTAGAGCGTGATGGTTTCTCCAAAAACGCGATGGCTTCGACGATCTTGCCCTGATCACTGAGTGCACCGGCCTTAACAATTCTCATCTCTTCAAGAACCTCAGGCCCAGGAGACGCATCAGCGACATCTAGCCACTTATCTTCCACCTGATCCCAGCGCTTAAGCGCTCGATAGCAGTCCGCTAGAACTGGATGCTGTTCGATTGACCCGGTTTGGTCGGCAAAGGCCTCTAACCAACCCAGAGCCACCTTCCATTTGCCTAGCGAGTAGTTAGCAAGGCCTCGCAACTCGGCCACTTCAACGACACCCGGACAGAGGTTTTCGATCGAAGACAGAAGATTCTCAGCATCGCGATACCGTTCAGCAGCAAACGCCTCTGCTGCTTCAAAGAGTCTGTCAGAAAGCTTCGCCGCTAAGTCTTGGCTTGCGCCATTGAACTTTACCCCAGACACGTCAATAGCCAGATTTGAAGGTTCGGCCACGCTTGCCGTCTTCCGTTTACGCTTCTTTACTTTACGAACTTCAGTTGAGGTCTGAATACCATCTTTATGAACAGGCACCTATACATGGTAGATGATTACTCAGAATATGCTCACTACTGGCTTTAACTCTCGTTGTCGAGGGTTTCTGAAACTAGAGCAGCTATGGATGACCGTTCACTCTTTACCAGCGTAACATGACCAAACATTTCGTGCCCTTTCAGGGTTGCGATGACTGATGATACACCGTCTCGACGACCAACTCGCATGTTGTCTCGTTGCGCAACATCGTGCGTAAGGACAGCGCGGCTACCTGCTCCAAGACGACTTAAAGCGGTCAATAGAACTCCCCGCTCCAAGTTCTGGGCCTCGTCAATAATCACAAAGGCGTCGCTCAACGTGCGCCCACGGATGTAGGTAAGAGGCAGGACTTCAATGATTTCTTGACGGTGGATTTCTGCCTTTGCCTGATCGTTAGTGATGGCCTCAAGTGCATCGTTGACTGCATCAGTCCAGGGACGCATCTTTTCGGCTTCTGAGCCGGGCAGAAAGCCCAACTCCTGACCACCTACTGCATACAAAGGACGGAAGATCATTATCTTTTTGTGAGTTTTGGCTTCGAGAACTGCCTCGAGGCCGGCGGCCAAAGCCATTACAGACTTGCCAGTTCCGGCTGCGCCACCGATGCTCAAAATCTCAACTGAGGAGTCGCTTAACAGATCAAGGGCAATTCTTTGTTCAGCATTTCTGCCCTTGATGCCAAAAACTGTTCGATCAGAAATCAACCTAACTTCCTGATTAGTACCATCGGCTACAACACGGCCCAAGGCTGATTTGTT
>JAHDFH010000044.1 GCA_020628305.1 Acidimicrobiales bacterium
CCTAGACCAACGTGCCATGTGGTCTGTGTTACTGGTTTATCTAATCATCTATGGTGCTGGGAAAGTATCCGTAGATCATTGGTTATCCTCAAAGACCACTGTGGACTAGCTAATCAAACCCACCAGCGCGTATTCAGTCAATATTCAGGCGTGGTGCCGCTTCACGCTTAAATTTCGCTAGCCACAAAAGCCCGCCAGCCACCTAGGTGCGTGATATCTGTAGCACTGGCAGTGGCACAGGCCTCCGATATAAAACCAGTTACCATCTCCCCCTCGGCTAGTTTGACTTTTCCTAGCCCGAGCGGAGATGCGACTCCTGCTATGAAGCTACCAAATTCTGAGGTGGGCATTCTCCAGACTTCGACATCAATTGCAACACCCTCAGGACCAACACGAACTAATGCCGGCCTTCTAACCGGAGTTTCGTTCAACGCATACAATTTATATTCACTGGCCGTGACAGTCTTCCTAACTAAACTTGCGCCTCTTTCTAATAACTGATGGTTTAAGGGCATTCCCTCCAGATGTGCTCCACAGACAACCAAATCCATCATGTCGCTTCTTTCGACACTGCTGGAACTAAGCTCAGGCAACGGAATATCGGTTGCCCCTAGTGGTAATTGAAACAAGGCTTGGAATCTGTTTGCAATGGAGAGCAAGCGCCTATCAGAGAAAGCTGGCGCACTTAGCGTAATACCAAATGGTAAGCCACCAGAGGTAAATGCCGTAGGTACGGCAACCGCTGCTAAATCGAGCAAATTGACAAAGTTCATGTAGTAGCCAAGTTCACTATTATGTTGAATTGGCTTTTCAAGCATTTGTTGGATACTAAAGAGACTTCCTGCAGTGGGAGTTAATAATGCATCGAGTTTTTCAAACTGTTTTAAACACGGCTTCTTGAGCTCATTAAGACGATACTCAGCTTTGAATAACTCCACAGCAGTAGGCTTACCACCTCCCAAAATTATTTCTCGTACCACTGGAAAGACTGATTCCGGTTGCTCCTCTATTAGCGGTAGAGTTGCCAAATACCGCTCTGCAACCCAGGGTCCCTCATACAACAAGCGGGCAACCTCGTCAAAAGGGGCATAGTCAATTTCTTCAATGTCAACACCATCTGCGACCAATGCACTAACCGTTGATCGGTAAGCAGCTTCATACTCTTCGTTTTCAAAAAATTTAAGTTGGCTATCTGAGATGACTCCGATTTTTAGCGACCCATCGAAACGTCCGTATTGGTGTTTGGAGTTAATAACAGAATTTGGCCGACCATACGCATCTGACGGGTCATAGCCTTCCGCTATGGAGAGAATTTCATTGGCATCGTCGCAATGCAACGCAAAAATACTCACACAATCCAGACTTTTACACGCCGGTACAACGCCGGTGGTCGATACCAGTCCGCGAGTGGGCTTCACTCCCACCAGATTATTGAAACACGCCGGCACACGGCCAGAACCTGCAGTGTCAGTGCCTAAACTAAAACTAGCTAAGCCGAGAGCAACAGCAACCGCCGAGCCCGCACTCGAACCGCCACTAACTAATTCCGGATTAAAGCTATTTTTACAGGCACCCCAAGGTGAACGTGTACCATTTAAACCGGTTGCAAACTGATCCAGATTCGCTTTGCCGAAAGGGATCGCTCCCATGGCAATGAGTCGCTCTGCAACAAAGGAGGACGTAGAGGGGACATACTCAAATTCTTTACAGGCAGCGGTCGTTGGGATATCCGCTAAATCGATATTGTCTTTCAAAACAAAAGGCACTCCCCATAAAGGAGAGGACTCTCTGTCCATGGACATGAGCCTATCGATAAACGTTTGTATCTCAGCCTCGCTTAATAGATGGATAAATATATTATGCTCGTCCACTGATGTAGCACGGTTTCGCAGATCGCTCATCAGCTGCTTAGGCGTAACACCTGAGGCATAGTGGGCCTTAATACCGCTCAGGGTCAGGTCAAGGTATGAGCTCATATATTCTCCAGTACTATCAGGGGTTGACCAGCCGTAATTTGCTGGCCGGTTTCAAACAAGATTTGTCTGACTTGCAACTCTCCGGGAGATGACACATTGATTTCCATTTTCATGGACTCTAAAATCATTAACGCATCGCCTTTAGAGACTTGATCACCAACATTGACGAGGTTTTGCCACAAACTTCCCGACACCGGACTTTCCATGACCACGCAGTGCTCCGGCCAGTCTTCCTCAACTTCTACTATCTCCGGCTCAACGGTCGAAATATTGAACTGACCCGTCTTACGCCAGTCGGAAAGTTCTTCGGCAAAGGCGCTTTCACGACACTGTTGGAATACGTCGATGTCTTGCTGCTTTTCTTCAACCAGTTGTTGGAACTCAGCGAGTGAGAATTCCGTATGCTCCACTTTTAACGGATACCGTCCATGTGGGAATTCCTGCCGGATACGCATGAGCTCATCATGATCAACTTCGTAAAAGCGAATTTGATCAAAAAATCGTAGTAACCATGGCTTTTCAAACTCGGTCGTCTTTTTGTAGCGGTTCCACATTTGAAGTGTACGTCCGACAAACTGGTACCCACCGGGCCCTTCCATACCATAAACACACAAATAGGAACCGCCAATACCCACGGAGTTCTCTGCAGTCCAGGTACGAGCCGGGTTGTATTTTGTCGTGACGAGTCTATGCGCAGGGTTTATTGGGGTGGCTACAGGAGCTCCTAAATAAACATCACCCAGTCCCATGACGAGATAGGAGGCATCAAACACGATTTGCTTAACATCGTCGATAGATTCTAAGCCGTTTATTCGCCGGATAAACTCTAAATTGCTTGGATACCAGGGAGCGTTCTTACGCACTGACTGGTCATACTTTTCTACTGCCAACCCGCACGCTTCATCGTCCCACGACAGCGGGAGATACACCACTCTTGAAGGCACTTTGGCTTTGTCGACTACGGCATCCAGTGCTTCTTCTGCACATAGCATATGCGCTAATAGTTCACTCAGCTCTACTTGTTCATGATCATAATGAATTTGCAGCGAGCGAATACCCGGGGTGTGCTCCACCAAGCCATGAATGGGATTGGACTCGAGCCAGGTCATAAGTGCATGGACTCTGAAACGCGACACCAGATCTAATTTCGCCTCCCCGTATTCAATGAGTAAGAAACTGTCACCTGCAGCACGGTAAACAGCTTGAGTAGCACCTTGTGTACGCGTCTGTATGATCGGACTTATAGAGTCTTCGGATACCGGGTTGATTGGATTGCATACCATCCCGGTCAACTCTTCTTCTAGAAGTCTCTTAGACTGAGTAAAGGGGGAAACTTCGGAATCAGCATTTTCAAAAAACTGACTTTGACCTCGCCCTATATCGACGGCATCTTGCACAGACACACAACGAAAATGAAGCGTGTCACCCGCTCTAAGCTGCCCTAGTTTCCACAAATCTGCAGTGATAACGGTGGCAGGACATACGAACCCGCCTAAGGAGGGTCCATCCGGCCCCAAGATAACAGGCATGTCACCCGTGAAATCTATTGTGCCGAACGCATAGGCATTGTCGTGAATATTGGAGGGGTGCAGGCCCGCCTCGCCACCATCATTTCTTGCCCATTCAGGGCTAGGTCCTATTAAGCGGATACCTGTGCGGCTAGAGTTGTAGTGAACCTGCCATTTCGTACTAAAGATAGATTTGATGTCGTCTTGTGTGAAATAGTCCGGTGCTCCGTGTGGCCCGTAAACAACTCTTAACTCCCAATCATTAGAAATGCTCGGTTGATACGATGTAGGCAGCGCAGGCAATGTACCCTTCAGGGATGTTGGAACGACAGAAGCATTATGGTCAAGTTCAAGCACATCACCGGCTTTAAGCGCAGCGCCGTTATGACCTCCAAATTTGCCAAGTGTAAACGTTGATTTTGACCCCAAATAGTCGGGACATTGAATACCGCCAGCGATACACACATAGGCACGCGCCCCACTCTCTTGAAAACCAGCAATATCCAGAGTTTGACCAGCCTCTACTTTGTGTACCTTCCACATGTCTATGGGCAGATCGTCCAGCTGCAATTCCACTGCACCGCCTGTAACCACGATATAGGTGTCGCAGCTAAAACGCAGTGCAGGCCCTTGTAATGTTATTTCTAGACCGGCAGCACAACTATCATTACCCAGTAATTGATTACCCAGTTTGAATGACATTGAGTCAAACGGGCCTGAGGGTGGAATGCCAACTGACCAGTACCCCACTCTGCCGGGTAGATCTTGAATTGTCGTGAGCGTTCCGCCGCGAACAACGTCAATTCGAGAAGGTTGGTGACTGAACTCGTTGAGATAACGGGTTGTCATTTGACCATCCGACAAGCGCTTATCACGAGATAAAGATCGAAGGTAACCGACGTTGGTCTGACTGCCATAGATTTCAACATTGTCTACGGCGGTCTGGAGTTGACTCAGTGCCGCTGCTCTAGACTCAGCGTGCACCAGAACCTTGGCGAGCATCGGATCGAAGTCCGGAGGTACTGTGATTCCCGATTCAATCCACGTATCAATGCGCAAACCCTGTCCCGCCGGAAATGCCACATGAGTCAACGGACCTGCACAGGGCTGAAATTGCCTGTAGGGATCTTCAGCATAAACTCTAACTTGCATGGCATGCCCCGAAGGACGTAAACCGGATTTAAGATCTGTTAGAGGGGCTAGCGATTGACTGGCCTGCTTCACCATCCACTCAACCAGGTCAATGCCATAGACCAATTCGGTTACACCGTGTTCTACCTGTAAACGCGTGTTGACTTCCAAAAAGTAAAATTCATTAGTCTCAGCATCTAATATGAATTCTACGGTCCCCGCATTACGGTAATTGACGCTGGACAGCAATCGTTCAGCTGTTTCGTAAAGGCGCGCACGCAAGGCTGAGCTGATGTTCGGCGCGGGGCACTCTTCAACGACCTTCTGATTCCGACGCTGTGCAGAACAATCTCGCTCACCCAATGATATTGCGTTGCCCTGTCCATCACCAAATATCTGTACTTCAATATGCCTAGCCTTGACCAACGCTTTTTCCAGAAAGACACCATCGTTGGAAAAGTTGCTGGATCCGAGTCTTTTAACCGATGAAAAGTATTCAATCAATGCCTGTTCATCTGCGCACAGCTGCATACCAATCCCACCACCACCGGCTGTGCTTTTAAGCATGACGGGATATCCGATGCGCAAGGCCTCAGCACAGGCATGCTGAACATCGCTAAGGAGCCCGGTACCCGGTGGAAGTGGCACACCTGCAGCCGCCGCAATGTCTCGCGCTATATGTTTTTGCCCGAAATCCTCTATTTGCTTATCGGTGGGCCCAATGAACGCTATTGACGACTGGTCACAGCGCTTTACGAACTCTGAATTTTCACTTAGAAACCCATATCCGGGATGGATGGCTTCACACCCGCTTTCTTTGGCTATTGTTAGGATAAGATCAACATTCAGGTAAGTCTTGGATGCGTTTCCCTCTCCGAGAGAATGCGCCTCAGACGCCATCTGTACGTGCAGGCTATCTCTATCACTTTCAGCGTAAATGGCAACCGAATGTATGCCCAAACGGTTCAACGTACGAATAATACGTGTGGCAATAGCGCCTCTGTTGGCAATCAGTATTTTTTTAAAGCCGCTCATAATGTCACTACTGATTCCATGTGTGCAGCTCTATAGGCGTTGGGTTATAACCATTACACGGGTTATTGAGTTGCGGGCAATTTGAAATAAGCACGATGACGTCCATCCGGGCTGTCATCTCAACGTACTTACCGGGCGCGGATATACCATCTTCAAAAGTTAGCTCCCCACCGGGGGTGACAGGTACATTCATAAAGAAGTTGATGTTATGAGTGATATCGCGCTTTTTGATTCCAAATTCGGGGTTCTCAGAAATAGCCAGCATCCAACTATCACGACAAGCGTGCATACAACGCTTTTCAAGATCGTAGCGAACCGTATTACTCTCTGTTGAGCAGGCTCCACCTAAGGTGTCATGCCGGCCGCAGGTATCAGCCACAATGCTAAGTAATACGCTGTTATCGTTAGCCCTTAAATCGGTGCCTGCCGTTAAATACAAATTCCCCTGTTCGCGTATCGTATTGCTCGCACTGTAGTGAACAGAGGGATCTTCAGCAGAATAAAATAAGGTATCTGCGGCTTGATTCCCTTCTAGGTCTACTATTCTGAGTGTATCTCCGTTTCCCAAGATCGATATGAAATAGTCACCGGCATTAATTTTTGTACTTGAAGATGCATATTCAAGTGATCTAAAACTCTCTTTGATCATAACGCTAACGTCCTTAGAAACAGATTAGTTAAAATCCGAGGTGATAAATACGATTGTTTTCAAACCCGCGCTTGTTCTCGTCGCATGAATTCATACATTGATCATCATGCTCAACACTCGGTGCATCACTTATTTCAAGCGACACCTCTCCTTGCGGATATTCAGAAGATTTTAGTAACGCGTGGGGACAGGTATGAAGGACGACCAAACAATCCATTTCGAATCTTAATACGATGGACCGCCCGGCATTAAGGTTAGACTCCGAAAGAGAAATCCCGCCATCCCCGCCAATGACGCATTTGTTGAAGAAATTTATATTTGCGGGTAGATCGGATCGATCTAAGCCGTATTTCGCTAATTCAACGAGAAACGCATCCTGTCCGTTTTGATACCAATCGTTCCTATCGTTCTGATAATCACGTGCCCCGTATTGGTTCGCGATTTGTAACGCTGAGGTGTTTCCGCAAATTGATTCGTGACCATCTGCATCGTCATAAACGATAGAAGCCATGATACGGCCCATATCTGAATAGAGGCAGTGTCCTTGTGTCAAATGAAACGTATGCTGACATTTTAGGGTGTCAGGAGCATTGTATCTCTCAAGCAAATTCATTGAGTTATACAAAACCATTCCAACATTAGCGCAACCTTTTAAATCACTAATTTTTAGTGAAAGGCCCCTACGTAGACGTAGCGACCAATGCTTCCCTACTGACATTCGGGTTGAGTAATGTGTATTTTCCAGCGTTTCTGTCATTGCTCTATTTCTTATATCTATGGAACGGCGTCAAGCGTTGTATGGCTAGTATGTTTTTTGTAAGAACAGCTTCTGAAATTCAGCTTCTGTTTGACCCGTGGTACTCGTGGGCAGGTCGTAGGTAATCGTTGCCCCGTAGGCCTCGGGTGCATGCGGGTCATGGCGAACTTTGTCGAAAACCCACAATCGCGTTCCCAAATAAAAGCCTTCTTTGAGGTCGTGCGTCACCATAAAAACCGTTAACTGATGTTCTTCCCAAAGCTCTAGAACCAACTTGTGCATATCAGAACGAATTCCCGGGTCTAGCGCACCGAAGGGCTCATCGAGCAGTAGAATTCGAGGTTTAGCCAACAACGCCTGAGCTATAGCCAGCCGCTGACGCATACCTCCAGATAGCTCGTGAGGATATTTTTTAATTGAATCTGCTAAACCCACCCGCTCAAGCATTTGGAGAGATTGTTCATGGGCCTTGCGTTTGTCCTCGCCGAATAAAAGTCCGCTAATACCCGGTTTTCTAAATCCAAACGCTGCACTGACATTTTCCATCACAGTCATATGCGAGAAAACTGAGTACTGTTGGAAAACGATTCCTCTATCGGAATCCGGTTCTGAGGGTATTGTCTGTCCGTCTAGCGTTAGTGATCCGCGCGTTAAAGATTCAACACCGAGTAGCATTCTTAAAAATGTGGTCTTACCGCAGCCGGACGCCCCAACCAAGGTTACGAATTCGCCCTCGCTAACGGACACACTGATACGTTCTAATACGCTGTGATCACCAAAGCTTTTCCATATGTTATTGGCCACTATCATTCGGCTATCTCCCAAGGGAAAAGCCGTCTGCTTAGTTTTCTCAAACCAAAATCAATGACGAACGCAAGTAATGTTATCCATGCTACGTAAGGAATAATCACATCCATTGAGAGGTACCGCCGGACAAGAAATATTCGGTAGCCCAATCCATCGGTAGACGCAATAGCCTCCGCTGCAATTAGAAAAAGCCACCCCGTGCCTAATGATAAACGCACAGCATTAATCAGCTTAGGCATTAACTGCGGCAGATATACATGAAGAATTATTTGCGCTGAATTCGCGCCCAGTGTTTGGGCCTTAATAATTTGCTCTTGCGGAATCTCGAGAGCCCGGCGTTGGATATCTCTGGCTATAAATGGAGTAATGCCGATAGCAATCAACGCGATTTTCGAGACTTCACCCAAACCTAGCACGATGAACAAAATAGGCAGTAACGCCAGGCATGGGATAAGCGAAATGACTGTGAGCAACGGCGATAGCATCGTGGAAACAACCGGCAATGCGCCCGTACTAATACCCAACAAAAGCCCGATAAAGGCTGCGATGACAACGCCCGTCGTTAATCGCTTTAAGCTACTGACGGTGTCGTTTAAAAACAGATACTCCCCGTTTCGTTTGCTTGGCTCTAGTGCCATTCGGTGCATGGAATCCTGCATGATTGAGAAAGCAGGTAGAAGCTTGTCTGATGGGTTAGCCTCTAATCGGGCATCAGACGCCATCAAATACAGTATTAACAGCGCAACAAAGGGCAGCAAACCCAATAACCCGGCAAAACCCTTGGGAGCTTTGAGATTGACGAGTTTTTTCATAGCGATTGGATTTGCTGCTTTGCTAGATTTTTTCAGCTATTAGAGTTTTCCGTCTGCGGCCATTTGCATATAAGTGGAATCGAACCGCAGTCCTATATTTGCAGAATCCCCGAACGTCCCTGCAGGCATTTCAATGCCGATGAACCCGGAATCAGGGGCACCTTCGCCCAACAAACCATGATCGAACGAAAAGTCAGCAACGTACTGCATGGTTTTGACTAATTCATCACTGTTGGTGAAAGACACAGCAGCCGCTGGCTCATAGAACATTGACGTGCTATCTAGCTGTGCATCGTATCCAGCGAGGTCGGTACCTGATGCTTCGGCCATGTAGGTTCGCGCCGCTACCGATGAATCACCGTCTGAGGACATAGTCGCCATAATTTCATACCAAGCGCCTACCAGTGCCTTACCCAAATCTGGATTGTCGTTGAGCGTCTGAGTGTTGATGACCAGCAAATCGATGATCTCACCCGGGATAGACGCAGAATCAAATACAACATTACTCTCTGGCATACCTGCTATTTCGCTTAACAAAGGATTCCAGGTAACGACTGAGGTGACTTCATCGGTGCCGTAGATTCCCACCATATCGGCATCAGATGTATTAACAACTTTTACATCTGCTTCGCTAAGCCCAACACTTTCCAAACCTCGAGCCAGCAGATAGTGAGACACACTCAGCTCAACAAGGTTTACATTCTGCCCTTTTATATCAGACAGAGAGTCTGTGCCTTTGAGCACCACTCCATCATTACCGTTAGAAAAGTCTCCGACCACTAATGCCGTGCTATCCACGCCGCCTGCAGCGGGAATCGTCAAAGCATCCATGTTCGTCATTGTGCAGGCATCAAACTGTCCCGCGGTATATTGATTAATAGACTCTATGTAGTCATTGATTTGAACAACGTCGATTTCAATGCCGTACTTATCAGCCCATTTATCAACGATGCCCTGTTCTGCGCCATACGCCCAAGGCATCCAGCCCACATAAATCGACCAACAGATACTGAATTTATCTGCAGCAATAGTGGGGGTAGATAGAGCGCTAAGTAAAATCAGAGGTACTAGTCTTTTCATGATTCAATCCCTTAGTTAACTTTGGATACACTGACTCCCCTTGCACATTCGTCAAGTTGGCCTCCCGGGCTTTTATCCCGCCGTGTAACCTTGTTTACAAAGGTCGAGTGCTCTCGGTCCAGTCGCTGAAAACAGCCGGAACCCTAGCGCTCTATTTCATCAGATTGACTAACAATGCCCGTATGAGCAAGGGGAA
Source organism: Acidimicrobiales bacterium (assembly GCA_020628305.1). Lineage (GTDB taxonomy): Bacteria > Actinomycetota > Acidimicrobiia > Acidimicrobiales > SZUA-35 > JAHDDW01. Next base: position 9,952 of record JAHDFH010000044.1, read on the forward strand.
CTTACTGTTACTAGCGCAATAGGAATGCCATAAATAACAATGCCCACTAATACAGACACTTACCTAATTGTCGTTTCTGTAAACGGACACTTTGACCTCAATACACGCGCTATAAAAGTGCGCATATTGCAACTTATGCTTCAACAAGGTGCTTAAGTTGAATGCTTTTTCACGCTGATTGTTTTCTAAAGCTGATGCACTCACTCTATGTTCAATACATGAACGCACTCGTTACCAGATCAACAACCCACTTCAATGATTTAGTTCAAACACGGCGTGTTAATAACTGTGTAGTATTTTTGTAAAGCCACCGTACGCAGGAGTGAAATCACTTTGAAGCACTTTAAGACGTTTCAAATGATCGAAGCAGTCGTTAGAGCTGGCTCTATTCGTAAAGCTGCAGAAGACATGAATATAACCGCATCGGCTTTGAATAGACGTATTCAAGGGTTTGAGTCTGAGTTCGGCTGGGACATTTTTGAGCGCCTACCTAGAGGTATGCGCCTAAACCCTGCCGGCGAAGTGCTTATGCAACACATTAGAGCTCAGATGAGTGATCTTGCGCGGGTTCAATCACAGGTTGCCGACCTATCCGGTCTAAGGCGGGGGCATGTATCCATAGCCTGCTCACAGGCCTTATTGCCCTACTTTTTGCCGAAACATATTTCCAGCTACCGAACGGAGCATCCTAACGTCACATTCTCAATAAACATACGGGATAGAGAACAAGCAGAGAGAGACTTATCAACCTTTGAAAGCGACTTAGCGTTAGTTTTCGAGCCAGTGCACATGGTCGATTTCGAAATTCTTCAAGCAATCCCTCAACCGGTTAACGCGGTTTTTAGAAAAGGTCATGAACTAGCTTCAAAGGATGAGTTGAGATTGCGTGACTGCCTTGAATATCCCTGTGTATTGCCCACCAGCAACTACGGCGTTAGAAATCTACTGGAAATCGGAGCGAAGAGAATTCGTAGAACATTAACGCCAGTGATTGAAACAGAATCATTTGAATTAATCAGACACTACATACTTAATGAAAACGCCGTTGGGTTCCAAATTCCCATCGGCCTAAGCCGGTCCGAAGTCACCGAAACAGATTTTAAAGCCATCACGGAAAAGGACATTCCCAATGGTCAGCTTTATTTGGGCCAGAAAAAAGGCCGGGTCCTGCCAGTGGCGTCCTCTAGATTCGCAGCCCAATTATCCACTGTTCTGGAAAACAACTACAAACAGGATTAAATATAGACACACCTGACAAGCGTTGCTTTTTTTGCATCGCCTTTATGAAAAATGAGCATTGGAGCTAAGCACTACTTACGTGCATCATCCTAGTCATGTCTCTTGCCCAGCAATGTCAGGGCACCACTCAGAGACACTCCATACAACTTACAGAGACGACGGATGAAAACCTCTAGAAGACAATTTCTGAAAATATCAGGTGGTGTAGTCAGCGCATCTATGCTGCCTTTCCTAAAATCTGTACCCGCGCATGCGGCAGGTGATGATGTTTTGGTTGCTGTAACTGGTCAAACGATTAACAGTCTGGACCTACATAGAACCGGCACCAACAGAGCCTCTTATCAAGTGGCTATAAATTGCTACGATCGTCTTGTGTCGTTTGGAACCAAGGATGCAGCCGGTGGTGGTCTTGCATACGACTACTCCATTATTGAACCTGAGCTTGCCGAGAGCTGGACAGTTTCCGATGATGGTCTGACACTGACATTTAAGTTAAAGCCAGCTGCGAAATTCTGGGATGGTGCAAAGGTAACCGCAGCCGATGTCAAATGGTCGTTCGACAGAGCTGTGTCTGTCGGTGGTTTTCCAACTGTACAAATGAAGGCCGGTGGCCTGCTGCGACCCGATCAGTTTGAAGCCGTTGATGATGAAACCTTCGTCATTAAACTGGACAAGCCATCCAAGCTCACGATACCTGATCTGGCCGTACCTGTACCATTCGTGATTAATTCCAAGGTTGCAATTGAGAACGCAACCGATGACGACCCTTGGGCTATGGAATACCTGCACAAGACACCTGCCGGATCAGGCGCTTATAAGGTTGCCAAGTGGGCTTCTGGCGAACAGATCGTGTATGAGCGCAACGATGACTGGGTAGGTGGCCCGCTACCGGCTTATAAACGCGTTGTATTACGCGAAGTACCGAGTCCGTCAACACGGCGTGCTCTTATCGAGCGTGGCGATGTACAGCTGTCGTTCAACATACCTAATAAGGATGCCGCTGAGCTGGCCTCAAAGGTTGATGTCTTTTCAACGCCAATTGACAATTGCATGCATTGCCTTTGCCCCAATACCAACTTTGAACCTTTTCAAGACGCAGACGTACGAAAAGCTCTGGCCTATGCGATTCCTTATGAAGCCATCTTTAAAACGGCTGCCTACGGTCAAGGTGCTCCGCTATGGGGTGGTGAGTCAGAGATAAATGACATTGCGTGGCCGAGAAAGTCTCCGTACTACACGGATATGGACAAGGCACGAGAGCACATGGCCAAGTCGAAATTCGCTGATGGATTCGAAGTGCCATTGTCTATCAGCTTAGGCCTTGCAAGTTGGATGGAACCCACTGCACTGTTAATTCAAGAAAGTCTTTCTCAGATTGGTATCAAAACTGAGATTGAAAAAATTCCCGGCGCTAATTGGCGAACAGCCGTACTCGTGGAAAAGCGTTTGCCATTACACCTTGAAAACTTCGGCGGTTGGTTGAACACACCTGACTACTACTTTTTCTGGGCGTACCAACATGGGCACCTTTTCAATTCGTCAAACTATATGAATCAGGAGATTGAAGATCTGGTTAACGCCACCTTGCATATGCCTGTCGAGGACCCTGAGTACGCACCGAAGATTAAACGCATGTTTGAGATTGCGTTTGAGGACTTACCTCGAATTCCGTTGTGGCAGCCCTCTTTGAACGTCGCTGCAAACGGCTCTACTGACTATGAATTTTGGTTTCATCGTCAGCTAGATGCACGACCGTTAAAGCCAGTTTAATCGGTGAAAAAGACCACCACTCCGAACCGCGTTCGAGCTGTAACGGGGCGTATTGCCCAGACAATTCCGGTATTGTTTGGAGTGGTGGTCATAAGTTTTCTGTTAACCAGAGCACTGCCAGGGGATCCCGCCGCTTATTTCGCAGGCGCCGCTGCCAGCGAAGAGTCAATTCAGCAAATACGGGTAGCGCTTGGGCTGGATAAATCACTGCCTCAACAATTCCTGATTTATCTACAAGATCTTTTCCAGGGCGATTTAGGCCAGTCCATTTCAACGGGACAACCCGTGGCAACCGATTTGGCAAACCGCCTGCCCGCCTCTCTGGAACTAACTCTTTCTGCTTTACTTATTTCGTGCGGCATCGCAATTCCGTTGGGCGTATTGGCGGCCACCCGACCCGGCTCTGCTGTTGATCACATATGTAGAGTTCTGGTCACAGCCGGCGTATCGCTTCCCACATTTTTCACCGGAATTTTGCTGATCTATATATTTTATTACTTACTGGGTGTTGCACCATCGCCCTTAGGAAGGCTTGATTTCATCTATATCGAACCGGACCATGTCACCGGCTTTTATTTAGTGGATGCTGCAATTGCCGGCGATTGGGAAACATGGGTAGCCGCTCTTAAACAACTAGTTTTACCATCCATCACCTTGGCATTGTTTACTCTGGCACCTATAGCACGAATGACGCGTGCAGCCATGTTGAGCGCTTTGTCCTCTGACTACATTCGAACAGCTAGGGCATCGGGGCTCAGCGATAAAAAAATCCTTTATACCCATGCCTTTCGAAACGCGTTGCTCCCCATTGTCACAACGTTAGGAATGGTTTTCTCGTTCACGCTCGGTGCTAACGTATTAGTAGAAAAGGTATTTGCCTGGCCGGGTATCGGTTCGTACGCTGTCGAGGCATTGGTCGTTTCCGACTACGCAGCGGTTCAGGGATTCGTTCTAGCCATGGCCGTGCTTTTTGTCATACTCAATTTAGTGATCGACTTAATGTATACAGCCATCGACCCGCGAATAGGCTTCGATTCACAGTGACTGCTATTTCGGACAACGCGGCTCCTACTGATACCGGGATCGATAACCCTTCTAGTCATCGTGATGGTCCTTTCTCACACATAGCGTATGTACTAAGAGAAAACCCTGTCACCCTGTTAGCCTTTTTGCTATTTCTTTTTATAGTGGGCTGTGCTTTATTCGGCCCTTATCTAGTTCCCTACGACCCTCTTAAAACAAGCGCGGCTCACGCACTGCAACCACCTTCCGCTGATCACTGGTTTGGTACTGACAGCGTTGGGCGGGATGTATTCAGTCGTGTGGTTGTTGCAACGCGATTAGACCTATCCATCTCCATAGCAGCCGTAGGGCTCTCGTTTGTTATTGGATCCATACTGGGTGGAATTGCAGGATATTGGGGAGGTTGGATCGATAGTGTCTTAAACCGCCTCCTGGACACCATCATGGCGTTTCCATTGTTTGTATTGGCGATGGGTATTGTTGCTGCAATGGGAAACACTATAGAAAACATCATCTACGCAACGGCCATTATCAACATTCCGTTTTATGCAAGGCTTGTCAGGGCGGAGGTAAATATTCGTCGGGATGCAGGGTTTGTTCGCGCTGCAAAACTTGCAGGCAACACTGATTTACGCGTACTGATTATGCATATTTTCCCTAATACTCTGCCCCCTATGATGGTCCAAATATCACTGAACATGGGTTGGGCCATATTGAACGCAGCGGGTCTGTCCTTTATCGGGTTAGGCGTTCGCCCACCCACACCCGAATGGGGAATTATGGTTGCAGAGGGGGCAAATTTCATTGTGTCGGGTGAGTGGTGGTTAGCGGTCTTCCCAGGTCTATGGCTCATGATCGCAGTGTTCACATTCAACTTGCTAGGGGATGGATTGCGAGACATATTCGACCCTCGAAAGCGGACCTAAGGTTATGTTGACCATCAATAACCTTGCGGTTAGTTTTCAAACTCGTCGCGGGGAAATCACCGCAGTAAAAAATCTAAGTTTAACGCTGGATAAAGGCGAGGTACTCGGCATTGTTGGTGAGAGTGGATCCGGAAAATCGGTCACCTCTTATGCCATTCTGCGCGTACTCGACAAAGGCGGGAAAATCAGCGCAGGCGACATTCATTATTCCGGCATCGACCTTTGCGAAATCAGTGAACGGGAGATACGCGATATCAGAGGACGTGAAATCTCCATGATATTCCAAAACCCGCGGGCAGCACTAAACCCTATCAGACAAGTAGGGAAGCAATTAGAAGACGTGCTCCGACGTCACGCTCAGGCAAGCGCACAGGATGCTAAAGAAAAAGCCATTGAGGCTCTAAAATCTGTAAAGATTCGAGATGCTGAATCTCGATATCACGCATACCCGTTTGAGTTATCGGGGGGCATGTGTCAACGCGTAGTTATTGCGATGGCTTTAGCCTGCAACCCGCAACTGTTGATAGCAGACGAACCCACAACCGGCCTGGATATAACGACTCAGAAAACGGTTATGGATCTGATAAGAGATCTTATTCGCGCTCGCAATATGAGCTCCATCCTAATCACACATGATCTGGGGTTAGCCTCTCAGTACTGTGATCGGATCATGGTCATGAAAGATGGAGAGATCGTTGAAGAAGGAATTCCCTCCAAGCTCTTTACGAAACCATCCCACCCGTATACGAGAAAACTGGTCAATGCCACACCACGGCCTGACGACTCAGTGCGCTGTCTACTGGCAGATGAGATCAAATCTCCAGAACCGCAATACGCCGTAACGGAAGAAGTCTTGTTGGATGTCAAAAATTTGAGCAAAACCTTCAAAGGAAAAAACGGTGATGTCCATGCGGTAAAAGATATTTCTTTTCAGATTCTAAAAGGTCAAAGTCTGGGCTTGGTTGGAGAATCTGGAAGTGGAAAATCAACAACGGCGGAGATGCTTGTTCGACTTATTGACCCTTCAAGCGGGGAAATCCAGTTCGAAGGAGAGAATCTATCGACGATACCTTCCAAAGTATTCGCGACTCATCTTAGACGCCGGGACATTCAAATGGTCTTTCAAGATGCCACCGACAGTTTAAACCCAAGACATACGGCACAGGACACTATAAGCGAGCCTCTTAGACGTCTAGCAAAAATGCGGGGGAAGACACTAATAATTCGAGTGAAAGAACTTGCAAGATTAGTCGGACTGCCAGAACATCTATTGCATCGTTTCCCGCACCAACTTTCCGGTGGTCAAAAAGCCCGTGTGGGAATTGCAAGAGCCATTGCGCTGAATCCAAAGCTCCTCATTTTGGATGAACCCACTGCTGCACTTGATGTCTCCATTCAAGCGATTGTGCTCAACTTGTTAGCTGATCTCAGGGAAAAACTGGGCATGAGCTATCTGTTCGTTAGTCATGACCTACACGTCGTAAAGCTGTTATGCGATAAGGTTATTGTCATGAGAAATGGTGGAATTGTTGAAGCCGGCGATTGTGAAGACATCATGAGCGCACCCCGTCACGAATATACAAAGGAATTACTCGCAGCCGCACCCGCTCCACCTAAACGCAAAGATGTAACTGAACTCGCCTAACACCCTTTAAACGTGGCGTTTTTTATATTGATACTTCAGGGGTACCCGGTCTAATGCCTATGAATAATCTTTAGGCCATTTAAATCCTCCACGCCAGGATTCACACTCTTCTGCGATGTCTAGCAAATAGGATTCGGCACCTAAATCTCCGACCAATTGAACACCGATGGGCACTCCATCTTGAGTGCCTTGCAACGGAAACGCTATTGAGGGATGCCCTATAGCATTAACCCATCCACTATAAATTGCATGTCCTCTCGGGCCTACTTCGACGTCATCTATGATGGGGGGGTGTGAACTCTCGGCATTCCAAGGCATTGATGCCGTCGCAGGCGTTACCACCAAGTCCCAATCTTGAAATAACTGACTTGCCCGTTGCCGTAGCAACTTTATAGTATCCAACACTTTCCAAAGTTGCGCCGCTGTTACCTTTTTGCCACTTGCAGCCATCGATCGATAAAGCTCTGATGCACTTAGGAATAACGGCTCATCATTCTCAAACAGCTGTGACAGCCCTAACTCGGCTATGGATTTCCAGTTTTGAGTCATCTCACTTAAATCTAGTGGTAAGGCGCCTTCGGTAACGTCATAACCATGGTTTGCCATAGTATCTACGTATCGAGAGACTTCGGCGAGTACCACGGGATCACAGGGTTCAGAGTTGATTCGAGGTACGTAGAGGACCTTTGCCGGTCGTGAAGGCTTATCACGTTCCGCTGGAATTCTTCTGGAAAGAGGATCAAGGCGACTACTGCATCTCAGCACTTGATCCATCAAACGAGAATCTCTGACAGTGCGAGTCAGAGGGCCTACAACCTCAAAATCGAGCAACACTTGCGGTAAGCCGTTAGCGCGAGGGTATCGTCCTAAGCCGGGCTTTAAACCGATGAGACCACAATAAGCGGCAGGACGACGTATTGAGCCACCACCATCGGTACCTATACCCAATGTCGCTTGACCCGATGCCACCGCTGCAGCCACAGCACCGCTCGAACCTCCGGGTGTTAGAGCAACCTGATAGGGATTAGTAGTAACACCGAAGTGTTTGTTTGCGGTGTAGCCCTCTACAGCAAACTCCGGTGTGTTCGCTTTTCCTAAAATCAAAGCACCGGCTTTTCGTAACAACTCAACAGGCAGCTCATCTTTTGTCACTGGCCGTCTTGCTAATTCGGCATTCCCCCAACTAGCAGGCATACCGCGTACAGCCATATTGTCTTTAACAATGATGGGGACACCGTCCAATGCACCTATAGGTTTGTTATCGCTCCATCGTTGCTCACTCATACGAGCCTCTTCAAAGAGACCTTCACTTAAGCAAGAATATGCGTTTATCGATGACTGATAACGATCGATGCGTATTTTTGTTTCTGCTAATACATCTACCGGGGACGTCTCACCCTCTTGATATTGACTAATCAAACTAACAGCGTCTAAAGCATGAAGAGCAGTCATTACTTATTAATTGTCTCGGAGCGCAAGCGTATTAAAAAACACAAATGATGAAAAAAAACTTTCACCGTGTTTTCTAACCCGTTTATATATCCCGTGTAAAGAGGTCTTTTTTTTCGCCACATCGTAGTGCTATTGCTCTAACTCATGCACTACATAGGAGCCGATTTCCCCCTAATAACTATCGACAATCTAGATATCGGAAACCAACAGATACAAAAATATTTTATGGTCTAGTCAAGACAAATTGACTTAGGTTCTTGCAACTACCAATTCTGCTTAAGCACCTGAATTAATGCACCGGCGGACCCTACTCGTCTAGCAGGTTCTTTCTCAAGGCACTGCATAACAATATCTTCGAGCAACGGCGG
>JAHDFH010000127.1 GCA_020628305.1 Acidimicrobiales bacterium
GTGCATTGTGCATTGTGCATTGTGCATTGTGCATTGTGCATTGTGCATTGTGCATTGTGCATATGGTTCGCAACAGTCTTCGGTTTGTGCCTTGGAAAGACTACAAGGCAGTGACGGCAGATTTAAAACGTATCTATCAAGCACCAACTGAAAATGAAGCCTTGTTACACCTCGAGGAGTTCGAGCAAACCTGGGGAGAAGACTACCCACAGATCTCGAAATCATGGCGCAATAACTGGGACAACTTAAACACGTTCTTTGGCTATCCACCGGCGATCCGTAGAGCGATCTATACAACCAATGCCATTGAGTCTTTGAACAGTGTTATACGAAAAGCAACACGTCAGAGAAAAGTGTTCCCAACAGAGAAATCGGCGTTAAAAGTGGTCTACCTGGCCATAACCGATGCTTCTAAGAAATGGACGAAACCGATCCAGAACTGGAAACCTGCATTGAATCGGTTTACTATTTTGTTTGGTGAGCGAGTGACTGCTTACCTGTAACCGTCATGGGCGTTTACACAAAAGGATTTACAGTCTCACGCATAAAACCACACGCTTCTTCTTTAGTATTTCAAATCACTACTGTCCCGTTAACTCAGAGATAAGTATGGCCTGACTCTGCTTGGTTGTTACACTGTAATTGCTTAATAAAACCTTGTAACGCAACGGAATCAGGCCATGGCACATTGTAATACGATCCTCTCTCAAGTACTAAAACTAGTTCTGAGACATGAATTCGAAGTGCTGGCAAATCAACATCACAGTGGCCGAATGTTCCGCACTGCCTCACGCTGGTCGCAATTCGTGACCATGGCTATCGGTCAATTATCTGCGCGCCGAAGTTTGCGCGACCTTGTTGACAACGTATCCGCCCAGCAACAGCGTCTTTATCATTTAGGATCAGCTAAGTTGTCGCGTTCGAACCTCTCCAGAATCAACGAGGACAAACCGCACGAACTCTATCAAGATTTGTTTGGAGCATTGCTAAAGCGTTGCCAGCTAAATGCTCCAGGTCATGGATTTCGATTTAAGAATGAGCTGTACTCGATGGATGCCACTACCATCGACCTGTGCTTGTCACTGTTTCCTTGGGCTTCGTTCCGAAAAGCCAAAGGTGGAATCAAGCTGCACGTCGCTATGAATCACAAAGGCAATCTTCCGGAGTTTGTCACAGTGACCGAAGCACGAGAGCACGAAGTGGCTCTGGGGCGATCTGTTGAATTCCCTAAAGGCAGCATCGTTGCAGTAGATCGTGGATATACTGACTACGAATGGTATAAGACCCTATCCGACAAGGGTATTTACTTCGTGGCACGTCTGAAATCGAACGCTACAACTCGCGTGCTTGAGCGCAGGACGATTGATCGGGGTACTGGGTTGACCTGTGATCAGACCGTAGAGTTTACAGGTGTGACAACATCAAAGCGTTGTCCAATACCTTTGCGTCGTGTTGGCTATCGGGACTCAGCCAGTGGCAAGCACTACGTTTTTCTAACCAACAATTTTTCACTGGCGGCCAGCACAATCGCTGCCATCTATAAATCCCGTTGGCAAATCGAGCTGTTCTTCAAATGGATAAAGCAAAATCTGAAGATCACGTCATTCATGGGCACCAGCAGGAACGCTGTTATGACGCAGATCTGGATAGCCCTATGTGTCTATCTGCTCGTTGCTTACTTGAAGTTCATGTCAAAATCGAAGCGCTCGATGCAGCAGATTCTACGTTTGCTGCAAATGAATCTGTTCGAAAAATGGTCCATTCACAATCTGATCCATGGCCGTTCGACAGAGAAAATACCCATTAACCCTGATCAGCTGACTTTTACTGAGATGTTAACGGGACACTAGTGATTTCAAATATAGTCTCAGTCAAAGCTGGAATGTGCGTTTCATCTTTCTTTACTACTGCACCTTAAATTCCACTCGGCGATTGTTCTGACGCCCGATGGCTGTGGCATTACTCTGTACCGGCTGTGTCTCTCCCAGTGCCTGAATGCGGGTTCGCTCAGCACCGATGCCCTTGGTGGTTAAATAACTCACTACCGCTTGTGCCCGACGATACGACAGCGCTTCGTTTAACTGCGCGCTTCCCGTGCTGTCCGCATGACCCAGTAATGCTATTCTCGCTCGCTCACAGCCGGATAACGTATCAACTAACCCATCCAGTTGTTTGGTTTGATCCGCCTTCAGCTGGGCTGAGTTAACATCAAAATAGACTTTGACGTTCGACACCGAAAGACACTTAGCCATCGCTGCACCCATTGCAGGCTCTGAGTCTGCTCCGCCTTGTGCTCTTGCAACCCATCGATCCGTTACTACGTTGGTCGGCTTTGTCGATGCCCCACTCGCTGCACTTAGCATCGGCTCCGACTTCTCCAACGTCGTTGTCTGCGTATCCACCGCCGCTATCGCACCTGTATTCGCCCGTCTCTTGGATCCGCCAAAACGATACACCAGACCCACCTGGCCATATTGCACCGCCTGTTCGAAAGCCACCGCTTCAGCACGTACACTGACACTTGATCCCATCGCATACTCCACTCCGGCACCCAGCAATAGCTGCGCTTGATTCTCCTGCTCATAGCCGACGCTGCCGGTGGCTGTGTTTTCCAACACTCCCGCACCTAAACGAGCATAGGCGTTTAATCCTGCAGCTTTCGCCTTGTTTGATCGTTCACGAGCGTACAGCAATGCACTCCCCCCATGAACTCGATACGCGATCTCACCACCCGAGCTTAATCCCGATGCACCTAAGTCTGAGGTGTGAAGCTCTAACGATAACCTTGGACGGATGTCAGCACCGATACTTAACTGCACTCCCGAGTCCACTTGATCATCCACTCCAACTCCAGGCACACCACTGGTATCTGGCTTCATCCGACTCACGCCTACACCGGCTGAGGCGT
>JAHDFH010000045.1 GCA_020628305.1 Acidimicrobiales bacterium
GAAAAGGAACGCCCAGACGCGTTGGTGCCAACACTTGGTGGGCAAACTGCACTCAACCTTGCAATGGATCTCGTCAAAGCTGGCGTGGTCGATCAATACAATGTAGAAGTTATTGGAGCCTCACCCACGGCGATCGAAACTGCTGAGAATCGCCAAAAGTTCAAAGAAGCGATGGTGGAGATTGGCTTAGAGGTACCTCGATCAGCCGTTGCCCACACTATGGAACAGGCCCGTGAGCTCGTGGCCGATATTGGCCTCCCGGTAGTTATTCGTCCGGCATACATTCTTGGCGGAAAGGGAACAGGAATAGCTGCTACTGCTGAAGAGTTCGAATACGTTGCAAACAATGGCTTAATTGCAAGTCCAATCAACGAAATTCTCATAGAGGAATCAATTGCTGGCTGGAAAGAGTACGAAGTTGAAGTCATGCGTGACAAAGATGATAACCAGGTCATTATTTGTTCAATTGAGAACGTGGACCCAATGGGGGTACACACAGGCGATTCGATAACAGTTGCTCCGATTCAGACTCTGACCGACACTGAGTATCAGGTGATGCGAAACGCAGCGTTTGCGTGCCTGCGTCGAGTAGGAGTTGAAACTGGCGGATCAAACGTGCAGTTTGCAATTGAGCCCGAAACTGGGCGAATGGTGATCATTGAGATGAATCCGCGTGTGAGCCGTTCATCTGCTTTGGCATCAAAAGCGACCGGATTCCCCATCGCCAAGATTGCAGCGAAGCTCGCAGTGGGTTACACGCTGCACGAGATCCCAAATGACATAACAAAAAAGACGCCGGCATCATTTGAACCCGTGATTGACTACGTGGTCACGAAGATCCCTAGATGGGCCTTTGAGAAACTGCCTGGAACCCCTCCGGTGCTAGGAACAGCGATGCAAGCTGTCGGCGAAGTCATGGCCATTGGTAGAACCTTCGCAGAGTCTTTACAAAAAGCCTGTAGGTCCTTAGAACTTGGCCAGTTCGGGCTAAATGCTTCTGCTGCTGAAGCTGAGTTTGACTCAGTTTCAGACGAAGATGTACTTGAGTTCATAAAGAAAGGAACTCCAGATCGGATTTTCGCTGTCGAATCAGCGCTACGTCGAGGGCTCAGCCTCGAGGCTGTTTATGCAGCTTGCAAGATAGATAAGTGGTTTCTATACCAGATACTGTCGATTATTGCGATGCGACGCACAATAGAAGCTTGGGGGTCCCAACCAACTGCCTTTGAATGGAAAAGAGCAAAGCAACTCGGCTTCTCAGAAGCGCAGATCAGTTATCTAACCGGCCGAGATGCTGGGGAGCTACGAACGCAACGGCTTGAGGCCGGGGTCAAGCCAACATTTAAGACCGTCGATACTTGCGGCGGCGAGTTTGCAGCTGACACCCCCTACTATTACTCAACCTATGAAGACGAGGATGAGGTCAGCGTTGGATCCAAACCACGGGTAATTATCTTGGGGTCCGGTCCTAACCGCATTGGGCAAGGAATTGAGTTCGACTACTGCTGTGTCCATGCCAGTTATTCGCTGCGAGAAGCTGGCTATGAAACTGTGATGGTTAACTGCAATCCTGAGACTGTGTCAACCGATTATGACACTTCGGACCGCCTCTATTTTGAGCCAATCACAATTGAAGATGTAACGAACATTATCGACGCAGAAGATCCGGTTGGAATTGTGCTTTCACTTGGGGGTCAGACTCCGCTGAAGCTTGCCAACGAGTTGCCACCTGAGCTGGTCTGGGGAACTGATCCAAAATCAATTGATTTAGCAGAAGATCGTGATCTATGGAACAAGCTCTGCAATTCGACTGCGATCCCTCAGCCTCCAGGAGGAACCGCCATCGGGATTAATGAAGCACTCGCAATGGCTTCAGAAGTTGGGTACCCAGCTCTTGTTCGCCCCAGTTATGTACTAGGTGGCCGAGCAATGGAAATTGTGTATTCAGATGATGGTTTGACGAATGCTTTGAAATCTATTGAGGCCGATGGGTCATTGGGTAGAGAGGGAGGACTTTCCGCCGAGCGGCCAATTTTGATTGACAAGTTCTTAGAGGGGGCGACAGAGATTGACTTGGACGCCATCAGGGACTCAACTGGTGAGGTTCTCATTGGCGGAATTATGGAACACGTTGAAGAGGCAGGGGTTCATTCTGGCGACTCTGCGTGCATGCTTCCACCTCAGAACCTTGATGCAGACACAATTGCATGTCTTGAGGTTTATGCCAAGCAAATTGCGGAAGCGTTAGAAGTCGTGGGGTTAATCAACATTCAGTTCGCTGTAACTCCACGTGCTGACGACACCCCGCAGGTTTACATTATTGAAGCCAATCCCCGTGCATCTCGTACTGTGCCATTTGTTTCTAAAGCAACAGGTGTGCCGCTTGCAAAGGTGGCGTCATTAGTTATGTCGGGTGTCTCTCTTGATCAGCTACGCCAAGATGGTATTTTAAAGGCGCCTATGGCGGAGTTTTGCGCTGTTAAAGAAGCAGTCTTGCCATTCAACCGTTTCCCAGAGACTGATGGCCTGCTTGGCCCAGAAATGCGTTCCACGGGTGAAGTCATGGGGATCGACAGAGACCCTGGTGTAGCTTTTGTTAAATCGCAGATAGCTTCGGGGTCTGGCTTGGCTTCGCAAGAACCAGGCAATGTGTTTATGTCTCTTGCTGACCGAGATAAAGCAGTTGGTGTAGAGCTTGCAAAGAAACTCGCAAAGCTTGGATACTCATTTGTAGCAACCGCAGGTACGGCCGCTGCGCTGAAAGAAGCTGGCCTAGAGGTACGCCAAGAGCTCATGCGCCTCAGTGATTCAGAGACCGGAACTGTGCTAGATCTTATCGAAAAAGACGAAGTCGCAATTGTGATCAACACCCCCCGGGGGCGTGGCGCAAGAGCAGATGGTGCCTATATCCGTCTAGCCGCAGGGCAAAAGCAGATACCGTTAGTAACTGCAATTTCGGCCGCATCAGCGCTAGCCGATGGGCTAGTAGCAGCTTCTGGACAGGACATGACCGTCCACTCAATCCAGGAGATCCACGCCTAAAACGGACACTGGGGTCAAACCCCTTCTGTCCGGCTTTAGGCCACTTATATAGTAGTTATGCGTACTTAGATGTCTCCGCTTTAGTTGTAAGCTTCAAAGTTGGACAGTTGGCGACGAGTGTCGCGAAGCTAACTGACTAGGAGGAATGCTTCGAGTGAACTCCTGAGAGGTTACTGAGCTGTGGATGCAACCTTGCTTTGTTGTTGAGGTGCCTGACGTGGGCGAATCAAGCGGCTATATTAAGGGCTGCGTACATGTTCCGAGGAGAATAAATGTCAGATGTATCAAGCAATCCAGCTAGTGAGGGCCTCCCTCCAGAAATGCGCTCAAAGCTAGCTCTTGCGTTAGACGTTGATGATCTTGTTGAAGCAATGCGGCTTGCTAAACAGCTAAGTCCATGGTTCGGTGTAGTTAAGGTCGGTCTCGAGCTTTATTCCGCAGCAGGCCCAGACGCTGTGAGTGCTATGGTCGACAAAGGCTTTGACGTGTTCTTAGACCTCAAGCTTCATGACATCCCAACTACCGTTGGCAAGGCAGCTCGGGTTTGTGGAGCTCTTGGTGCAAAGTATCTCACTATGCATGCTCATGGCGGGGATGCAATGCTCCGAGCCGGGGTGGAAGGACTTGCAGAGGGGGCCGCTAGAGCGGAGCTCGAACAGCCGAAAGCGATAGCTATCACAGTGTTAACATCAGATTCTGATGCTCCTGAACACATTGTTCCTAACCGCTTGCGAGTTGCCGTCGAATCTGGATGTGCTGGGATAGTTTGTTCCGCACCAGATCTTAAGAACATTCGAGAGCTCGCTCCCCGCACCCTTCGTGTGGTTCCAGGGATAAGAGCCGCCGGTTCTGAGCGTCACGATCAGCCCAAAGCAGTTACTCCTGAACAAGCCTTAGCAGAGGGCGCCAACTTGATGGTTATTGGCAGAGCTGTTACCCTAGCAGATGACCCAGCGGCTGCGGCTGCGGCACTTTTCGCCCCGCTTGGCTAGCCTGTAGGTCATGGTTGAGGCGACACAATTGATCTCGATTGAGCTCAAGACTAAGATCTCTGAGATCTTGGCTAAGCGAGTAGATTTGCTAGAGCGGGTCTCCAGTGGAGAAATAGCTTTGAGCGATGTTCTGTCTTCTGCGAGCAAAGAGTCGGTGGCTGAAACCAAACTTCTACCGGTTATGGACTCTCTCCCTGGCAGGAGAAAAATCGATAATCGGCGAACTTTGCAGAGCTTGAGTATTGCCGAAGATGTTCTTATAGGAGAGCTTGCAGAGCAAGAGTCTGAGTCGTTGTTAGGAGTAATCTGATGCAATCTAAACCGCTTGTCGTAGTCGTGTCCGGCCCAGGAGGTGTTGGCAAGTCAACTGTGGTGAAGAGGCTCATTGCAAAATATCCACAACTTTGGCTTAGCAGATCATGGACGACCCGCCAGCAGCGCCCAGGTGAGAGTTCCGAGGCATACAACTTTGTTACAGAAGCAGAGTTCCTGAAGCATGTAGCTGAAGGTGGATTCTTGGAATACACCAACTTTCTTGGCAACTACTATGGGTCGCCTACTCCGAAAGCCACCGGTGACCAAGATATTGTATTGGAGATTGAGGTGGATGGTGCTCGTCAAGTTCTGGACAGCGATCCTAAAGCTCTATTGATATTTCTTGAAGCGCCTTCAATTGAAGAGCAAACGAAACGCCTCAATGACAGGGGCGACGATCCGGACAAAATTCAGCAAAGGCTCATTAAATCTGCAGAGGAGGCCAACGCTGGACGAGAAC
Organism: Acidimicrobiales bacterium; assembly: GCA_020628305.1. GTDB lineage: Bacteria > Actinomycetota > Acidimicrobiia > Acidimicrobiales > SZUA-35 > JAHDDW01. Next base: position 4,810 of record JAHDFH010000045.1, read on the forward strand.
TTGGAGCGACGATAATCGTCAATAACGATATTGAGGAGACTACAGATCAGATGTGGTCTACCATACAGGCGCATAAGTCATCTATTTGACAACTCCAGGCGGGCTGCTTGGCCTGATGGCAGTTAAAGTCTGCTATAGTAATCAGGTCTCGGAGGTTTACTAATGGCACATTTACATGATTCGATGATCGAGCCACAGATTGAAGGGCTATTTGACACGCTTGGTTCAAAGTTCTCGCTTTGCACTGTTGCAGCTGGTCGAGCTCGCGATATCAACGCTTACTTTGGTCAACTCGGCGGTGGAGTTGGAACGATGATCCCTCCACAGGTTAATTCTGTAGCTCGCAAGCCGCTCTCAATTGCATTTGAAGAGTTGGCAGCTGGGTCAGTTGTGCCAATCGCGAAATCCGAGCTCGAAGAGCCGGAAGCAGATGCTGAAGCCGGTTCAGAAGAAGAAGCAGCTGCATCCTAAGCCGCCCGTTGTTGCCCTCGGAGTGACCGGAGGGGTCGCTGCTTTCAAAGCGATTGAGCTTTGTCGAATTTTGGTCAAGGCCGGAGTTCATGTTGTTCCAGTTTTAACAGAATCGGCTCAGGCAATGGTCGGAGCCAAGACTTTCGATGCGTTAGCTTCGGAGGCCAGCATCACCTCTCTATGGGACGCAGACTCGGTTTCGCCTCATACTGAACTCGCTAAACGTGTCGACCTAGTAGTTGTCTGTCCTGCAACAGCCCGTGTGCTTTCTGACATTGTGACTGGGCGCTCTGCCGATGTTCTCACGACCACTATCCTTGCGTGTGACGCTCCGCTACTGATTTGTCCGGCTATGCACACCGAAATGTGGGAGAACCCAGCAGTTGCGGCCAACATTGCTGTATTGCAAGATCGTGGTGTCGCAATGGTAGGTCCCGTCGAGGGCCAGTTGGCGGGAAGCGATTCTGGAATGGGAAGGCTCGCCGACCCAGCCGATATCGCTGAGAAGGCCTTTGGTCTTCTTGGTTTTGACCGATCATTTGTGGGTAAAAAGGTATTAGTCACAGCCGGTGCTTCTCGACAAGCTATCGACCCAGTCAGGTATATCACCAATCGGTCATCAGGCAAGCAGGGGCACGCTTTGGCAGAGAGCGCTGCCCGTCGCGGTGCCGAAGTTACGTTGGTGACCAGTTCCTCACTACCGGCTGAAGGCGTGTCTAGAGTTGTTGAAGTTGAAACTGCTGAAGACATGCTTGTGGCCGTGCTTGAAGCCCAAGAAGAGTGTGACATTATCCTGATGTGTGCAGCAGTGGCCGATTTCACCCCCAAACAAGTTTCACAATCCAAAATTCGCAAATCTAGCGAAAGCCTGCTGATAGAACTTGTGCCTACAAAAGATATTCTGGCGGAGTTGGGCACTGTTAAAAAAGATGGTCAGATAGTCGTTGGATTCTCAGCACAAGATTCCGATGATCCGGAAGTTGCGATTGAAAAGTTAAAGCGTAAAAATCTCGATTTGATCGTGATGAACAATTTTTCAGAACCGGGTGCAGGGTTTGCTACTAGTACCAACAAAGTCACAGTCTTTGATGCCACAGGCCCGGTAGCGAGTATCGGGTTAGCTGACAAATCTGTAATCGCAGGTGAGATACTAAATTTGCTGATAGAAAGAGATTAGCTATGAGTTCCCGCTATAAAATTTCATCTGAATCAGTTACTGAAGGGCATCCCGACAAAATTGCAGATCAGATATCCGACGCTGTGCTTGATGCCTACTGCGAGCAAGATCCGCAGAGTCGGGTTGCCTGCGAAACACTAGTAACCACTGGCTTGGTCGTAGTCGCAGGTGAAGTGTCTACAGCTGCTTATGTAGATGTAGCGAAAGTTGCTCGCCAAACGATAAAACGTGTCGGCTATTCGAATCCAACCTTTGGCTTCGATGGAGATTCTTGCGCTGTTATGGTGACGATCGATGAGCAATCTCCAGACATTGCTCAAGCTGTCGATAAATCTTTTGAAACGAAGCTGGGCGAAGATCAAGATGGACTATCGGAGTTGGGGGCTGGAGACCAGGGAATCATGTTTGGTTATGCTTGCACTGAGACCGAAGCCTTAATGCCTTTACCAATCGATACTGCTCATAAGCTTGCGCAACGCTTGGCCGAGGTTAGGAAAGACTCCACACTTGATTACCTGCGGCCTGATGGAAAGACTCAGGTCACCTTTGACTATGAAAATGGCAAGCCCATCGGGTTAGACACGGTGCTGATTTCGACTCAGCACAACGAAGATATCTCCCCAGAGCAGATCACAGCTGATGTTATTGAGCATGTTGTTCATCCTGTAGTAGGGGAGGAGTGGCTCAACGAAGATACAAAGTTGCTCATCAATCCCACGGGCCGTTTCGTTATAGGAGGGCCCGTCGGCGATGCCGGCTTGACTGGACGAAAGATTATCGTTGATAGCTACGGGGGAGCTGCCCGCCATGGGGGTGGAGCCTTCTCTGGCAAAGACGCATCGAAAGTGGATCGGTCCGGTGCTTATGCAGCGCGGTGGGTAGCCAAAAACATTGTCGCGGCGAATGCTGCCGAGCGTTGTGAGGTGCAGATCGCCTATGCAATTGGCGTAGCTAATCCCGTTTCAATCATGGTGGAGACATTCGGAACCGAGAGGGTAGAACCTCAAAAGATCGAGCAGGTTGTTGAGTCTGTGTTTGATCTAAGACCAGCGGCAATCATTAAGGCGCTGGATCTTCAGCGCCCCATATACTCAGAAACAGCTTGCTATGGCCACTTCGGGCGCTCATCAAACTCTGGGTTCACCTGGGAGCAGGCTAACAAAGCATCAGAGTTAGCAGCTTTGCTAGATTTGTAGGCATGAATCAAGAGCGGCTATTCGAACCGCCTGTCCAGGAAGCTCTTCCCCAAGAGGGAGTTGTTTGTAGCGTGCTTTTGGATGTTTCTGGATATGACGCTGAGCTCAGTTATCTAATAGATCCACAAGCGGTTGATCAATTTGCGATCGGCTCCATTGTGAAGGTGAAGCTGAGAGGCCGGCTAGTCAAAGGTTGGATCACTTCGATCGATCTTGATCCTCCACAAGGAGTTAAGCTCGCACCAGTCGAGGAGTTCTACTCTGTTGGGCCAGCTCCAGAGATCGTGGAGCTGTGTCGTTATATTGCTGAGACTTGGGCTGGACCCTTTCGGCGGGTCATGACATCGGCCTCAGCAGATCGCAAGATCAGGCGGCTTAGCTCAGCCAAAGCAGCTGTCTCGAGGCTACGTCCAGGCGGACACTTTGCTTCAGCCTTTGATCACCCTGTTGTAACACAAGTCTTCAGCAATGCGGAAGACAGTTTCAAGACACCAGCTATAGACGCCTGTGCCGTTGGCCAATCACTAATCCTTGTGCCGATGCAACATCAAGTTAAGCCGCTGGTTTCTGAGCTGCAACGCTCTGGTGTTGCATGTGTGGCTGCTGAGCGTCGCTGGGATGCAGGACAGGCAGGTTATACAGTAGTCGGAACTGGCAAAGCGCTGCTTAGTTCCATGTCGGATCTTAGGTCGATAGTTGTTTTGGACTCTGATTCAATGCACTACAAGATGCAGCAATCACCACAATGGGACGTGGTTAGTGCTGCCAAAGAGCGAGCTGCAAGGCTACGCATCCCCCTGGTTCTAGTTAGCCCTACGCCCTCTGTTCTTGGAGCCCATTTGGCAGAAGAAACCATTAAGATCAGGCCGCAGGTTTCAAAACTTGCTGTTGAGATTGTCGACATGACGGACACTTCGTTGGGTTTCCACACGCTTTTCTCTCCGCAACTCATCAAAGCCTTTAGAGAGGCTGGTGAGGGACTGTTAGTTTTAAACCGCAAAGGGCGAGCAGCTATGCTTGCTTGCGGCAGCTGTCGCGAGCTAGTGCGCACAGAAGACGGGGCGGAGTTGATGGTAGAAGACAATGGCGTTCTCCAGTCCCGAACAACTGGAGAATCACGAGCGAAGGTATGCCTCAATTGTGGTTCAACCAATCTGCTCAGATTGCGCCTCGGAGTAGGTGGCGCCGCTGAGCAGCTAAGTTCTTTGCTGCGTACAGCAGTAGTGGATCTTGATGCTGGGTCAGAAGCCGAGCGTACTTCCAAGTTCATTGTCGGAACGCAGTCAGCTTTGTATCGTCGAATTCTGCCTTCGGTAATTTGTTTTGCCGATTTGGACAATGACTTCATGGCTCCAGGGTTTAATTCGGTCTATCGCTCGGCGGCTCAGGTGGTAGCAGCAAAGCGTCTGTTGTCTAAATCAGATCGTCCCAGGCTTATAGTTCAAAGTCGCAACCCTAACTCTGAGTTCATGGAATGGATTCGAACTGGGCATTTCGATGCGTTGTTAGCCAAACAGTCTCAGATAGCAGAGGTTATCGGGCTCGCACCATTTGGTTGTGTAGCTAAGGTGGGCGGGCCAGGTGCTTCGGACGTTGCAAAAGCGTTAAAGGCTAAAGATTTTGGAATACAGGGTCCTAGAAACGGAAGTTACCTTTTTTATGGACAAAAAGGCCTTGTAGAGGAGGTAAGGCGGGCAGTAGAAGCGGTGCCAGCAAGAACCAACATGGTTGTAGATCCATGGGATCTGTAAGTATTGTTACACCTTGATGAAACGGCTGCCAAACCCACTTAGCCATGTACATAATGAGGGCTGGTACAACTTGAAAGGTAACCAAATGAAAACAATAATCAAGTCAGTTGCATTTGCTTCAGCGCTCGCACTAGTTGCTGCCGCATGTGCAGACGATGATGAAACAGAAACAGAAGAAACAGAAACAACCGAAGCTGCAGAAGCTGAAGGTAGCGAAACAGAAGAGGCAATGGACGATTCTGAAGAAGCTATGGATGATGATGCAATGGACGATGAGCACTCTGAAGATGCTGCTTATGCAACTGTTGTTGACATCGCTGCAAGCGATGAGAACTTCTCTACTTTGGTAGCTGCTGTTGAAGCTGCTGGCCTTGTTGAGACTCTCAGCGACGCAGACGCAGAATTCACTGTTTTTGCTCCAACCAACGAAGCTTTCGAAGCAGCACTTGCTGAGCTCGGCCTCACAGCTGAAGAGCTTCTTGCAAGCGAAGACCTTGAAGGAATTCTTCTTAACCACGTACTAAGTGGAAAAGTAGACTCTGAGGCTGCTGTTGCTGCCGATGGAACCGCAGTTGAAACTGTTGGTGGAGGATCACTTGACGTAGCACTTGATGGTGAGGCTCTCACTGTTGGTGGCGCTACTGTGACCACTGCTGATCTCAAAGCTGAGAACGGTGTAGTTCACGTAATTGATGCTGTTCTTCTTCCATAAGATCAGCTTCAAAGCGAACTGAGTTCAAAGGGGTCAGGCTTAGCCTGGCTCCTTTGGCGTTTTTGGGGCCTAAATCTTTATTGAACAAGCTACGATAATAGATGTATGAGCGATGCATTTTCAGTTCGAGTCATAGGTGATCCGGTTCTGCGGCGCGTCGCTGAGCCAGTGGCCGACATCGATGGCAAGTTAGTTTCTTCAACGGAGAAGATGTTGGAGACAATGTACGCTGAGCCAGGTATCGGTCTAGCAGCTCCACAGGTTGGAATTGGTCTTCGCTACTTTGTGTATGACATTGGCGATGGGCCACAAACACTGGTTAATCCGGAGATCACCGAGTCCTCAGGCGAGTGGGTATACGAAGAGGGCTGTTTAAGCATTCCGGGGTTGTTCTGGGAAATTACCCGCCCCAAAGAGATCCACATCCAAGGTTACGACTTGCACGGCAACGAAGTGTCGCTTGAGGCTGATGAGCTGCTTTCGAGATTGTTTCAACACGAACTAGATCATCTAGATGCGGTATTGCTAGTCGACCACTTGGACGAGAAGCAGCGTAAGAAAGCGATGAAGATCATCAACGATCGCAAACTTGGAAGTCATCTCGGCAAACTCTTCGGCAAAGATGATCAAGACAAGCCTAATGGGCTGACGCTCCCGTAAGTATGGTCGCTGTTCCTCCAAGTCACATCTCCAAGGTCATCTATTTCGGCACTCCTAGCGTCGCTGTGCCACAACTCCAACGCTTGGCTGAAGAAGGCTATGAAATCGTTCTCGTAGTTACTAAGCCCCCAAAGAAGCGGGGAAGAGGTTCGGAGTTGACACCTAGCCCCGTTGAGATTGCAGCAACAGAGCTTGGGGTTAAAGTCAGCTACGATCCAGATGAAGCCTTGGGGGTAGATGCTGATCTAGGTGTAGTAGTTGCTTACGGCAATATAATCAAACCCGAATTGCTTGATGTGCTGCCAATGGTTAATCTTCACTTTTCGCTTCTTCCACGCTGGCGTGGAGCTGCACCGGTCGAGAGAGCAATCATGGCAGGCGACTCTGAAACTGGCGTTGCTTTAATGGCCCTTGACTATGAATTAGATACAGGAGCAATATACCGTTTGGAGAAAACTGCTATCGGCCAGGATGAGACTTCTGCAGAGCTTATGCAGCGTTTAGTTAATATCTCGTGTGATGTTCTAGCTGAAGGACTTCTCGACGGTTTGACAGATCCCCATCCACAAGTTGGCGAACCAACCTATGCCAAGATGCTGTCCAAAGAAGAGTTCATGATTGATTTTTCAGAGCCAGCTCAAGCAATCGTCGCTAAGACTAGAGTTAGGCGCTGCACAGCCGTCTATCACGGTAAGCGACTGGGAATTGTTAAGGCTGTAGCACATGCCGAAACACCTCTTGCGCCTGGTGAACTCGATGGCGCTATGGTTGGGACGACCCAAGGTGGCTTGGAGCTTGTTGAGGTGCAGCCCGAATCTAAAGCCGCAATGCCGGCAGAAGATTGGCTTAGAGGTTTAGGTGCTGATTCACCCAGTCACTTTGGGACGTGATTCTGATGACCAAGGGAAGTCAATCCAGATATCGGTTTCTTTCCAAACAAAGTCGGGTTTGAAAGATGAGGCTGGCTTTTCATAAAGCACAGCTGTACGACTATTTGCAACCACGCCTTCGCAATACTTGCTTACTGTTTCGAGGGTTTCGCCAGTATCAGCAACATCGTCACAGATCAGTACGTTTGAGTTCTCGATATCAGCTTTGTCTAAGAACGGAGGGAGCATCAGAGGCACTTCTAGTTTCTGGTTTATGCCCGTATACAGTTCGACATTGATAACAGAAATGTTCTTAAGGCCCAAATCATATCCAATCGAGCCTGCAAGAAACATTCCCCCACGTGCAATCGCAAGAACGATGTCTGGCTTAAAATTGCTTTCTTGAACTTGTCTTGCCAGCTCTAGCGACGCCTGCCCATACTCTTCCCATCCGAGTATCTCTTTCATAATTTCATCGCTCATGCTTAGCTATTTGTCTTTCTGAAAGCTTCCATAAATTCAACTAGCGCCTCAGCGCTAGCAACCGAGAGACCATTGTATAAGCTGGCTCGGAGCCCGCCAATAGAGCGATGCCCTTTTAGATTCATCAGATGGGCAGATGCCGCCTGTTCTAGGAAACGGGAGGTCAGAGAATCGTCGCGCGTAGTGAAAGTTACATTGGTTTTGGATCGAGATTCGGAGTTGGCATGGGGAACGTAGAAGCCATCGGATGAATCAATCGCTGCATAAACGCTAGCAGAGCGTTTGGCACAGTTGCTTTCCATGGCTTCGATCCCACCTTGATCTTTGATCCACTGGAGCATTTTGCCAGCCGCCCAAATAGCGAAAACGGGTGCAGTGTTGCCAAGGCTGTTACTCTCAATCTGTTTCTGATAAGAAAGGTAACTTGGCAGCTCTGGGGAGTCAGGAAGTGCGTCTCGATTGACAACTGCAACACAAAGTCCAGCAGGGCCAAGACTTTTCTGCGCACCAGCGTAAACAACGTCGTGAAGATTCCAGTCGATTGACTTTGTAAGAAAGTCTGATGACATATCGCACACCACTGGGACGTTAACTCCGGCTAGTGGGGGAGTTGAAACTCCATGAATAGTCTCATTGGAGGTGTAGTGAACAAACGCTGGATTTGAGTCTAGCTGGAGCTGATCTGCTGTTGGCCCGGTCCTGAAACCTGTTTGCTCACTGTTGTATGCGCTCTTAGACGGACCTACCTTCTGCCCATCCGCTAATGCTTTCTTACCCCACGTTCCAGCTACTACATAGTTGCCAGGTTGATCCTGGGTGGGGTTGAAATTCATGGCGCTCATTGTGAACTGCAATGTCGCTCCGCCTTGAAGTAGCAGAACTGAATGTGTTTCTGGAATCTCTAATAGTTCTGTTAGTAAGGCTATGACGCCCTGATGCACCTCACCGTATTCAGGGCTTCGGTGAGACATCTCTACGAGCGACATGCCCATGTTTTTGTGTTCTGGAAGCTCAGCTGCTAGCTGGTTGATGACTTCTTGTGGCAGGGTGCAGGGCCCTGCAGAGAAATTGTGTACTCTTTGCATTCAGTAAAACTAGCCCATGTCAGCTGAACCGTCAGGGACGCGCCAAAACGCGACGCTTTACCAATGGTTCGTTAGTTCCGGGTACCACGGGGGACGGGTCCGAATGGTTCCTAATTGTTCCGCCGTAGTCAGATTGCAGTGTTTGGGACGTTGGAGACCTGTCCCCGGTCGTTACTCAGCTGGTACGAAGTTAATAAGGGCTTCAATGTTGCCGGAGTCAGGCACTATAATATCGTTGCGTGAAGCTCCTGTAAGTCCGAACTCCTCGAAGTTGATCTCAGCTGAAATAACCACTTGAATAACCTTAGACGAATCCGAGAACTCAGCCAGCATCGTTGGGTCGGTGAGTAGTTGGGCCTCGAGATTGACAACAACCTCTTTAGTTACGCCCGCCAGTTCTAGGGTTCCGGTTGTGCGAGCTTTCACTTGCAACATGTCTGGGTCAAGCCTTAACGGTCGGGCGAGTCTAAACGTCGCCACCGGGTGTTCATCAACATTGAGCACATCAGAGAAAGTTGCATCTTGTAGCTCGAAGTCGCTGAAGAACTTATCTGTCGCAATAGCAATATCGGTGCTGACTTCATTGTCGCGGATGCTGATACCACCTGCCACCTCGGTTGTTCTGCCAACAGCTTCGGCTACTGGTCCAAGGATGGAGACTCTGTACCCGGCGAAAGTCTGGTTGAATCCATCGGTGAGGATCTCATCGGACCCAGCTTCGACCGAGCTCCTCTCGACCGCCCAGTCGCCTTCAACTGATTCCCCAGTGGGAGCGATTATCACATCTGCGGCGCTTTCATCGGTAACAAAGAGCACATAGAACAGCCCTAAACCTAGAAGTACTATGAAGGCGATTCCAACCCCTGCTAAGTTCTGACGCATGTTTACCCCGCTAGTTAAGTGTAACTAGACTTTACTAAATCGTCAGATCGGGCGGGTATGTTCACCCGGCAAGATGGCGTCTCTCAGGTCAAATGGGCCCTATGCAGCGGGTATCCTGGCCTTATGGAGCTTCATTTTAAGCTAGTTACCGTCTCTGACTCAACTGCGGCTGGAGCCCGGGTGGATGAAGCTGGTCCGGCAATGAAAGCCTATTTGGAAACTTCAGGACACAAGGTAGTCGATAGGCGTGTTGTGGCAGACGGAGTGGACTCAGTGGCGGTGTGCCTGCAGGAGCTATCTGCTGACTTTACCGGAGTCGTACTCACGCTTGGGGGTACGGGGTTTGGCCCAAGGGATCTAACCCCTGAAGCCACAAAAGCTGTGATTGAGCGTGAAGCTCCAGGTCTTGCAGAAGCTTTACGAATCGCCAGCCCAAGAGGTTTAGGTAGGCTCAATCGAAGCATTGCCGGAACTAAGGAATCATGTCTAATTGTGAACCTTCCTGGTTCTACAAAAGGGTCACAAGAATGCCTCGAATCAGTGATTGACACATTCAGCCACATCGTGGAGCTCCTATCAGGCGATCAGCCTCACTAATCGCGACATTGGGGACGCGGTAACTCGCCGCGCCAGCATGCGGGGAAGAGGCCGATCCTCCATAGAATGATGGAGCTGTTTATCCTGATGGTTTGAGCTGTACACTCGAGTGGTGAGTGGAGTTCATGAATCCTCTATCCCAGAAGCAGTTACAGCTTTGTCCAACGGTGAGATGGTAATCGTTGTTGATGATGAACACCGTGAGAATGAGGGTGATCTCATAGTTGCAGCAGAGCACATCACTAGTGAGCAGATGGCGTTCATGATTCGTCATACCACTGGCATTATCTGTGTCCCCGTGCTCAAGGAAAAGGCTGAGGCTCTAGGTCTTGAGCTGATGGTGGAAAACAATCGTGAGTCTATGCGCACGGCCTTCACAAACTCTGTAGACGCTGCGAGTGGAGTTACTACTGGAGTATCTGCTCCTGATAGAACAGCGACCGTAAAATCTATTCTTAGTTCAGATGCCACTTCAGAAGATATTGTAAGCCCAGGGCACATGTTCCCTCTAATCAGTAATCCAGGAGGAGTAGCCGAGCGGCCAGGTCATACCGAGGCCTCCATCGACCTGCTTAAGCTCGCTTGCTGCGAGCCCGTGGCGGTCATAGCTGAAGTCATGAATGATGATGGAACTATGGCGAGAGCTTCCGACCTTGAGAAGTTTGCTGAGTTTCATAGCCTTGTTATTGCTTCGATTGCTGACCTAGTTGACTATGTCGTTAACGAGTGATCGCAGTCCGACTCGCTAACCCAAATCTCCTCTGAGCAGAGTCTTTCGATAGTCCGTATTACACATCTGTTCGTGCCGCTGTATCGCCTATGGCCAGCTGCGCGCGGCGTTTTACCCTGTCCCTAATGTCGCGAATTGTCCTAATCTGAACGGATGTTTGGCCGATTTAGTGACCATGGAGAGTTTTTTGGCGTTAGCTGTCGCTGCCCTCATAGCGGTTGTAATTGTGCAACAGGTAAAGCTTCGTCGACCCGAAGAGTTCACACGAGAGCGTCGTCGAGCTCAGTCCACAAACAGCACTACAGAGACCGTTGTTGTGTCTCCAGCTAAACGTGCCTTGGATGCCGAAGTAACTGAGCGGCATCGAGATCTGCCCTCGAAGTTCTTGCTGGGTGCAGTCGTTGTTGAGATCGATCACCTAAGGCTGGTTCGCGATGCCTTTAGTGATGCAATCGGTCACGAATTGCTTGGAGCCGTAGCAACCCTGGTGCAATCCCAGTTGCGCGACACTGACCACCTGGACCTGTTAAGCGATCGAGAAATAGTAGTAGTAACCAACGAGCTTCCCACAGAAACAGATCTACAACGTCTGGCGGACCGTATCGTTAACGCTCTTTCGGCGCCAATCGAGTTCGGCAGTCGTTCGCAGCTTGTCACTTGCAGCATAGGTATTGCTCACATCACAAACAAAGATGATGCAACCGAACTCATCGGCAACGCTCAGGCAGCGAAGAACGTTGCTTCAGCTTCATCTGGGTTCTCGAGAGAGCTGTTTGATCAAACAGTGAAAGCTGAGGCCATGCAGTCCTTGGAACTTGAGCACCAGCTAGCGCAAGCCATTGAGAACGACGAGATCAGTGTGCACTATCAGCCTGCCGTCGCAACAGAATCAAAGCAGGTTGACAGGTTTGAGTGCTTAATCCGGTGGTTCCACGAACATCGAGGGCCTATCAGGCCCGACGAGTTCCTAGAAGTTGCCTCTCGTTCGGACCTGATAGTCAAACTTGGGCGATTTGTCCTGGGTGAAGCTTGTTATCAGGCAGCTGCGTGGACCTATGAGTTTCAAAAACCAATTACAGTGTCGGTTAATGTAAACCACAATCAGTTACTTGGGGAAGATTTTGTGGCGACTGTGTCAGAAACTCTCAACCGAACAGGCTTGCCAGCTCCACAACTAGAACTCGAATTCTCTGAGAAACTCGTACTTGATGACATTGACTACTCGCAACAAATGTTTGCCCATCTCGCTAATACGGGTGTGCGGATAGCGATAGATAACTTTGGTGCAACAGCTGCATCCATTGGAGTGCTTAGGAAGCTGTCTGCCATCAACACGCTCAAACTTGATAGAAGGTTTATTGAGAACGTCCATACCTCTGAGATTGAAAGAAACCTAGTAGCTTCGATCGCTAGTTTCGCTAGTCAGCTTGGTATTGATGTAGTTGCTGAAGGCGTTGAGACAGAACAACACGCAGAGGTTCTAGCTGAAATGGGCATCCCATATCTGCAAGGCTTCTTGCTTCAGAGACCAGCACCTGCTGAAGACGTTGTTGGTCTGCTGGACGGCTCGATAGCAGCTAGCTAACCAAGGGTTGGACAGCGAACCCAGGAAGAACTCTCAGCTAGCTCGCCATGTTGAGGAGGGAGAACACAGAATAAAGTAGCGTCTGTCCTCGAACCAGCTGCATCAATCATTTGCTT
>JAHDFH010000046.1 GCA_020628305.1 Acidimicrobiales bacterium
TAGATTCCAATATCTTGCGGACGCTTTACGCCATTTGAAGGTATCTGCGTGCCTGTAGCGCCATCATAAACGCCCGCGTTAATTTCGCGAGTTAGTGATAGGTAGTGATTAGTCTGTGGAACGCGATCAATGTCAAGGATGTACTCTTTACCGTCACACAACCAGTAAAGCCCGTCAGATTTCCATAGCAGGCCGTAAGTATGAAACCCTGTCCTGATATCAATGCCGTGATCGTTTAATAGATCAACATTACCGCCTGCTTGGTCAATGGTTGAACCCGCATCGCCACCTAATACTTTTGATTGAACTCGCCCGTTAGCGTAACCACCAACTATCCAATTCTCTATCTCAAGAATATCTATCTCAACGCCGTTTGCAGCATCGGCATCATAGGACAAAGATTCATTGGGAATGATCGGCGTTAGCCAAAGAGACACACGAAAACCGCGTGCTCTCATCTGCTCAACGGATAGCCGAATCTCTACAAAATGACCGGGGCCGAAATAGATATTTGGTGTGTTTGTATCGGTGACATGAGCGCCGACGTCATTATCAAAGACACGACCCCACTGAACCATATAAGGCGCATACCAACGGGTATTGGCCCAGTTATAGAACGTGCCGTTATGGGTGTAGCTTTCGCGTGTTGGGTCGGCTGCGTCCTCTACCTTGCCGCCAATGTAAAGCTGACCGCCTGAACGATAAACAAACTCATCATTAGGACCATTCGCCCATGCGGACCAACGCTTACCGTTTACCGATCCAGAGGTTAGTGCGCCTGCGGCATCCTGACCGCCGTTGCCTGTACGATTGAGCGCATCGTCCATGACGTCATAGGACCAATACTGACCCGGACCCGCGCCATCGGTGTCGAACTCATCGGCAAAGACAATGGTGTACGTGTGATCGAATCCAGCTTGGCCCGCTAATATGACCGGAGCTGTACTCATGATTCAATCACCAGCGCGTTAAACGAGCGCCTAAGATGCGTACAGCCGACTAGCGTTGTAGTTATATCCTCTATATCCAGCACTACATCAATCGTCCTGTTAATCCACGGGTAATCCGTCATATCAATCGTTACTGTTTGCCCGTATGGAGCTGTACTTTTGCGAAACTCGTCATCAAGGAATAATTGAGATATAGGGAACACATAAGTGACGGATATACGCTCAAAGGTTTCTATCGTTGTGGTCTGCACTGTCTTGCGATCAAGTGAGATAGCTTGCTGACCATCGATAAGAATCTGAGGCACGCTATTCTCTTGAACGATGCGCAACTCATGGTTAGTGACGGTCCCGATCTTTAACGGGTCATCACTCTCATTGACGACGAATGTAATAATCATTGGACATTCACCGTTTGAACTGAGATATTTTGCGTGTTCAAGTTGTTAAGGTTTGCATCTAGGATGTATCCGTCATCGGCTAGTTTTTTGACCGATTGCGCTATTACCTGATCTTGGTCGAGCGCTAATACGCCATTGAGATTGAACACGTTAATGTTCTGTCCTGATTGGCTTGCCGTCGTTGAGCTTGTATTAGTCCCTATCGAAGTAGACCCAGTATCAGCAGACCCGATAGATGTGGATGCACTTCCACTATCAAACGATGCGGATTTAATCGAACGAATTGCTGTAGCCACCTGCAATGCTGACGCCGCTGCAACTCCAAACTTCTGCAATGCGCTTAGGCTTGGATCAGCAAATGCCTGCGCAACCGTTAGCCCTTGAGCCAAAACAGCCTGAGCAATGGAGTAACGCTTTTCACGCTCAAATTGACGCTTAGCATTGGCCTCAGATATGGCTAGCTGCGTTTCTGCCTGCTCTAGCGCTATGCGGTTCTGTTCAGTGCCACTATCCTCGAAAGCCTTTAACGCTTCGTCATAACGCGCCTGATCATCAGACAGTTGATTGTTGGCAATCTCAGAGCGCCGATTCTGCCGTTCCTCTTCTGACTGGATAAGCTGATCGGTGATATTGCCGAAGACTTCTATCTCTTCATCGTTTCGATTTAAGAAGTTGCTTATTCGGTCTAGTGCGCTGGCTTGCTGAATCTGTAGCCGTGTACCTTCACCGCGTCTAACAATGTCACTCAGTGCTTCTTGGTGCTCAATCTCCTGCGCTATGGCAATGGATTGGAACTCTTGTTGAGTAATTACACCGTCACGAAGTAATCGCGCTAGTTCGATCTGATCCGTCTGTACGTCAAATTCAAACTGAATGCCCTCAGAGACGTTTGAGAGGTCGTTCACGCGCTCAATCACTGAACGGTTAGCATCCACTAGCTGATCGCCAAAGGACGCCGCTAGATCCAGCCTGTCAGCGTTAGCCTGTGCTTCTGATACATCACGCGCCGCGTGGAACTCATCCAGAGCCGCCAGTTGCTCATCAAAGCTACGGTTAAGCTCCTCAACCGAATCACCCTGAACTACTGTGAGATTTGCACGAACCTCAAAGTCTAAGTTAGCAAAGGCCCGTTCGATATTTCCGGCTAAGTCACCCGCTCTATCAGGTAGCTCATCCATTGCGCGGTTGAGTAGTTCAATCTCATCGGCATAGGCGCTGAATGGGGTTTGTGCTCTATCGTTTAACGCATCGGTTATGTCTTGTACTTTCTCGGCAGCGGTTTGAAGCGCCTCGTCTCTGAATTGATCGCTAAGCGATGCTGTAGCGTTATTATAAAGCTCTAACGATATTTGGCCGCGATTGTAAGCACGATCTAATGCTTCAAGTTTTTCTGCCTGCTCATCTAATGCTGCTCTTTCGGGCAGCGCTTCAGATAAAACACTCTGTAGCTCTGACTGAACCCTTGCAGCTTCACGCGCAGCCGATGTAGACGAACGCACGCTTCTTTCCTGTCGATCCAGAGCGGCTATACCGGCCTCAAACTCTGCTACAGGGATAGTGCCCTCTAGCGCAAGTAATCGCTGCCTTAGAACATCTAAGGATTCCAGCTTTTCACGTTCAGGGAAAAACGCATCCAATGCTTCACGAACGCTGTCAGTCTCAGCAGCAATAGCCGCGCTTGCATCTTGAATGTTTTGGCGAACACGGTCAGGCCACGACGTGAATGACACATCGTTTTGCGCTTGGTTAAGCTCATCAAGCTTATCAATAGCCTCATCCAGAATAGCGTTTTGCTCTCTGATTTGACCTGCAAGCCGTTGAGACTCGCGCCGAGATTCAGCCGCCGCCGCTTGTCCTGATCTGCCACCAACGCCAGACGCTAGTTCTTCTTGATCTTGCTTTAAGTCTGCTAGTTGCTGTCTTGCTTCATTAACTTGCGCCCTAACTACAGCAATAGCGGATTGCGCAGCCTGCCTAGCAACCTCGGGGGATTTCGCAAACTCAATATTTAGGTTTTCAATAACCTCTCTGAGTGATTCAGCGGATTGTTCTGCTTCGCTCTGGCGTGTAGCGAGAAAAGCCAAACCACCCGCAGCCAATAGAGCAGCACCAACTGGACCGCCCACAAGCGCCATTGCGCCACTAGCCGCCGTTTGTGCCGCACCTAATGCAGTTGCACTGACCGCAGCCGCCCGTTGAGCGATTGACAGCCTGCCAGTTACCGCAATAGCTGCTGTTTCAGCTCTAACCAGATTTAGCGTTGCTGTTTCAGCTAACTTCTTAGCCGCAGCGACTTCTGTTTCAATAAACAAGGCCCGCTGCTTGACTGGCAGACTTGCGGCTATTGCTGTTGTTTCTTTTAAGGATTCGGCAGCACCCCTAGCCGTTGCTTGGGCTGATGCCAGCCTAGCTACAGCTTCAAGGTTTGAGGTGCCTATTGCCCCGCGCTGAATAGCATTTAATGCCGTTGTTCTCTGACCAACTACGCTTAATGAACTTGCATACGCTGATACACTAGTTAGAGCGCTACCACCAAACGCCAAAGCAACCGCGCCGCCTATAAGCTGTATTCCAGTTACAACTTCTTCGGCATTCTCAGCTAATGAATTGAGTATGTCCGTTAACTCATTAGCGACACCAGTAGCACCCGCTGCAATAGGCTCAGAGAACGCCGCTACAACTTCCGTGTACGCATTCCTTGTGCGGTTCAACGTCTGAGTGATATTCCCAGACAACGACGCCGCAGCACCCTCATATTCTTCAAGTGCAACAAGCAAGGTATCGCGGAAAAAGTCTGAAGTGACTTTGCCCTCAACAACCATTCGACGGAAACCGCCGCCAGCTAAGCCAGCCGCTCTATCTAGTGCTTGTAATAACCCCGGCAAAGGTTCCGTGACCTGATTGAGTTCTTCCGCTCTTAGCGTTCCAGCCGATAAACCCTGAGCAAGACCAAATACACTCTGACCCAACTGAACAGAACTAGCGCCCGTAATCGCCTGAACGTTTGCAAGCCCTCTCGTTACTTCTTGAGCCTGCTCTAACGATAAAACGCCAGCATCAAACAAAGGCAGTAGCTTTGAATAGCCATTAGCTAAAGTGACATACTCAGCGGATAATTCTTGAGCCGACGCCCGTAGAAAGTCTTGACTAGATGCTAGATCGCCTGTCAGTGACGCAATACGGCTGTTAATACCTTCTAATTGCGCAGCATCACGTACCAACGTACTAATTGATTGAGCAGACGCATAAGCCGCTAACGTTGCACCCGCAGCCGCTAACGTTCGTGACAGAATTGCAGATTGTGCAGACGCACGCTCACCTGAGTCTGTCAATCGATCAAGGTCAGTCCTTAATCCTCTAACAGAGGTACGCGCACCTCTGGTATCAACCGACACGCCTAACGACGTGACATTATCAACCATCTAGCAAATCCTCATCCTTTTTTATTTTTTTTGTCGGACCCTGTATGTCATCCTGTTCGAGTAATCGCATTGAATCCACGAACACGCCTAACGGATATGGGAGCCGCATCGTTTCGTGATACAACTTCATCTCGCTAAACAAAATGGGTTTTTGCCAGCTCAAACGCGCATAGGCAATTTGATAGCTCGACCACGCATAATCCTGCTCTGGTCGGTCTTCTGGTTTCTCGTACTGGTCTTTTAGAAAGCTTGGTACGTTCTTGCCTTTCGCGATTTGCTCATCAATGAATGCAAGCTGATTCGCTACAGGCTTCCCGTTTTCATCAAGACGCCGCCAAAACCTAAGCGCCTCTAGGACTTTCCCAGCGCTTTAACCTCATAATCAGGCGGTGTGCGTGATAGGCGCATGCAGTAGTTGTAAAAGTAGTCTTGCAACACAGGGGAGTCTGATAACAGAGCTTCCCCTTGCGTTGTGTAAAACTCATGCTCAATCACACCATCCCATTCGATAGTCTGCTTGCCTTCTTCGCTCTCAATCTCAAATGAGTCAAAACCTACAACCATAGTTTCAACCATAGCCATACCAGCACAACGCTCAGCAGTCTCTTGGTCTAGTTCATCCTCAGCGCCTTTGAACTTTGTGACGTTCTCTGTCAGCGCCTTCTGAAACCCTTTCATATCGGGCACAGCTTTTAGATAGAACTTAATACCTCGATACTCATGTTCGATGGTCTTGTCAGCTTTGGCGTCTAGGTTGTATATACTCATTTATCGATTAGTTAGGATATTTAGTAATGGTTGGTGATTGCGTAACAGCACCCCACGGAAGATTGACCGCTACAGTTGTGGAGCTGGTATCAAAGCCGGGGCTTTTGTTAGTGCCTTGTGGTACGTCGAATTGGTAAGTGGTTGTCTCGCCCTTCCAAATCCAGCGAGTCTTCATCTCTTCGGTATCGTCCGCGTCCTTGTACCACTGGTCAGACTCGTCATCGTGGTAGGCGTTAATGTTGCCCGCGATGGTTGCAGTGCCGAGCACAATCTCTTTCGGATCACACTGGCGAACGTCGAATAAATCTTCAGTTGCGTTAGTGAGTGTAAAGTCAACATCAGTGACGATAGAGGCGACTTCTGCCAATGGATCAGCGCCTTTAGTAGCCAGTTGAACTTCAGTTAATGCTGTACACGTTCGCAACTTCTGCTTGTTGTCAGCATCAACGAGTGATGCCCAAGGAGCCGCAGCCGGATAGGTCTTAGTCGCAGCCGATACATCAACGGACATACCGATATAACCATCCTGTGGGAAGGTCATGTTCAAAGATGAAACAGTACAACCTGTGTATTGCGTATAGTGTCGTGTAGCATCGCCCAAGTAAGACGTTTCGGTCACGATAGTTAGATAAACCGGAGCCTTGCCCAGTGACAACGTTTCGTTAACACCAGCAACTACCCAATCAGAAGCAAACGCTGAACGAAGCAGATCATCTAGCACCAATTCGCGAAAGTTAAACTCAAATGATGCAGCGTGTGTTTGGCGACCAGCGCCGGGGGCATCTGCCAATCGATTGCTGGAAATCTCACCATCGTCGATATCGGCAATGGTAGAAGTGAGGCTCGCTGTTCTTCGTCGTAGAGCCGTGAATACACCTGTCGCTGGGGTCGTAGCATCAACCTGTAAGGCATAGGCGTATACGACGTTAGAACTTTGTCCTGTCATAGTGGTATCTCTTATTCTGGAAATAAAAAAAGCCGCTCAAAGGAAGCGGCTCATCAATAGTTAAAACTTTGTTATTCTTGTTGTTCTAGGGTCGTACTGTTAGAAACTCCTCACGCCTTCCATCTACAGAAACAATTTGATGAAACCTTGTCCCCTGCTCACCTATCCGATCAACACCACCCGCTATTAAGTGGAGCCCAGTCTCTAGGTTCCTTACTTGCCAATGGTCTAAGACCTCTTGGCAAAGTTGGTTATTACGCTGCACACCTAAATTCAATCGGGTGAACACGTCGAATTGCAAAATAAACGGATGTAGCACAGTGCTTCCGTTAACCGAGCGAACGCCAGCAGGTTCGTCAATGAACGCATTACCGTTAATGACCGTGACGCGAATATACTCATCTAGCTTTTTCGTTCTAGCTGGATCGTTGTCCCTAACTATGGTGGTCGGATTCCACGCCGCTATGTGCGTGTCAATCGCTGCATCAAACTCAATAAGGTTCATCGTCCGTACCTTGCTTTGACCGATGCAATGGAAACTCGATACATACCTTCGGGAGCCTGTCTACTTGATCCAAATTCCAGCTTTCCGATATAAGGCAATGGATTGAATATCCAAACCACCTCATAAGGTCTGTTCGATCTTGAGGCTATCGTTGCTGCACCCTGAGCGATGGTCTGAGCTGGGTCAGAGATTGCTGTGCTTCTATTGGGCTGGGTGTATGAGACGTTGTTAGAGCTTCGTGCTCGTCCTGTATCTACTGGCGTTTTCAGTACAATGCTACGGTGAAGAAACAAAGCCACATCGGAGCGCAACTTGCCCAATTCTTCCTCAACCGACTCGCCAAAGTCAGAAGGGTCTAGCGTCCATGTCATATCTCTAACCGCCTAACGCCTAGAGCTTCGTAATCCTTAACGATTGCGTCTTTAGTGGCGTAAAACCACGTAGCGTTACGCTTAGGCGCTCTGTAGCATCGCTCCCGAACGGTTAACGTCTCCATTGCGTTATCCTTCGCCCACTGCATAGCCATTTGCCAGTCGTTGCGCATGGAGCCGTGGATAACCAGTAGATCAGTCAAACTTGTATTTCTTAATCAGTGCTTTGTTGTCAGTGACTAGCTTGTCGCAGTCAACGGCGTCATTTTCTAGCGCCCATTTCTCATCGACAAAGACATAGCCATTGCCCGCCGCTCTTTCACGGTTAGCAATTTCGCTCTGCTGTCGTGTTGGTGTGGCTTCACTGATAATGTGTAGTGTTACTGGCATCTTCTTATCCTTACCCATTCGCCATCATGGTCCATGTGGTGTTTGAGGCTGTTGTGCTTACGGCTTTGATAATGTATTCAGCATCATCGCCATTTATGTGCAGTACGCCGTCGATTTCAGGCTCTACCGCTAATTCGTTTGTCAGGCATTTGAATATCAAGTCATATTCCTGCTCTGACTCTCCATCGCGCTCACCGATCATTAGCTTAGGTCGCCAACCGCGCCCCGTAGTACGTGCCTCTGTAACAGGGTCTTCGTACTCAAAGTCTCTGGATATGTCGCCTAAGTCATCAGGCTCATCTAATGCCGCAGCTAGTTCTAGCTGTATCTCGTCCCGTATTCCCATTACGCCCTAACGAATAAAAAGTTAGTGGCAGAAAACGGAGAACCGATATCAGTAATTGGCTTTAGTAGCGCATCAATCGACGCAATGATTGGCAGGCCGTTTGAATCAAAATCCGCTAGATCAGCAGAGGCAGAATCCACCGACGACGCAGACCATTTACGGGTCACTTGCTCATCACCAGATTTAACCGTTCGCTCAATCAACTCACCGCCCGCTGTGGATGTAGACGATGACGTAGCAACCGCAACATTAGACGGTAATAACACATTACCCGCTTCAACCAATCCCGCTAGCTGAATTTCAGCCTTTAGAATTAGTGCAGGGATGCCCGTTAAATCGCGCCCGTTCGCGTCCTGTAGCGTTTCACCACAAGCCGATAGTCTGGGCCAATTCTCTACTTGCGTCGTGTCAGCAAGCACACCCGCCCACTCATAGCGACTATCTAGGTACAAGGTAGCCGCGTCTAAATGTTCTTGCGTGATGTTGGCATTAACTGCCTGCGCATCTGCAAGCGTGTTATAGCTCATTCCTCGCCTTCAACCTTTTCAGGCTCAGCAGGCTTGGACTCCTTCTTCGGTGCTTTCTTTGCCGCCTTCTTCTTGGATGTTGGTTTCGCTTCTGGCATGTTTACCGGAGTGCGTTTTTCAATATCCTTGCCAAGCATGTCATCACTAAACATTGGAGTACCCTGAGCTTCATACGCCTCAACGATCTCCATGTTGTCTCCGTCGTAGCGATACGCATCACAGACCTCAGCCTTACGAAATGGCTTATCTAGCGAGAAGTGAACGCGATGACCTACTGAGCGTAATTCCTTCGCCCATGATTGCAATTCCGCAGACTCTGCGTTACTGCGAACGTATACCCAAATTCTCATTGAATCTCCAAAGTAAAGGCGCTCAGGACAAATGCCTGAGCGCCCGATTTACCTAGTCTTAGCCTTGAGCTTCGATCAGGTAGCCGTGTACGTGCTTCTCACTAGTTGCGTACTGCACCCAGTTAGTAGCAAGACCAGCAGCCGCCGCGTTAGGGTTAGTGCCACCCGCAGCCAGATCCCAAGCAAAACCCATAATGTCAAGGTTGAATGCACCTTCGCCCTGAATACGCATACCTAAGTTCTCTTCAAGGAATACGTCTTCAGACTTGATGATTCGGCCTTCAGATTCAGTGACCGAGATGCCGCCACCAACAAGACCAAGAACAAAGTTATTTGTACCGTCAGTCAGTGCAGGCGAATCAGTAACGAGAACAGGACTTCCGCCAGTAGCAGGAATACCTTCACGAATCGATACGTCAGAAACGTCATACAGGCGATCACCAGCCACGCCGTTGTTGTTATCAATCAGATCAAAGTATGCGCCTGAGTTCATAACCAACAGAGCAGTAGCTAGAGAGTCACCCATCGTGCGGCGACCATCGTTCAGATGCTTGTAGTTCAGTTTGTTTGCAGTATCACTAGCGATGTTGCTGCCAGCGGTGGTGGTGTTGCGAAGTGCTGCAACGCCCGCAGTCAATGCAGTGTTCAGATAATCTTGGAAGATATCATCACCCGCTTGACGTCCGATAACGATTGAGAAAGTCTCGGAAGTCTGACCGATCTTGCGGAACTGGTCGTATGTGCCCTTGATAGGACCAATACGGCGGTTCATCTTGATACCTACGTGCTCCAAGTGCTCCAGCTTAGAATCTGCTACTGGTGCGTTTGAGTACGGGTCACGCTCTTGGATCAGGTTAGGGATACGCTTGTACATGGTGTGTCGCTCAGACTCACCGATCAAAGCACGTGAAGAAAGCTGGATACCAGCAATACGCTGTTGTCCGCCGCTCTGTACTGCGTTAGTTAATGCACCATTAAACGCATCAACGCGTTGAGCAATTTGCTCAGATGCAGATGTGTGAAACAGCTCGTCATATAAAATAAAATCGCTTACGTTACCAGTCATTGGTGTTTACCTATTATTGTTTTTGTTATGCCTGAAGTGCTAGGTAAGCTTGTTGCCCATGTTCTGCTATGAACTTACCTGCGGCCTCTGGCGACATTTGTGATCGACGTAAATTCGATCCAGCCGAGGCACCTTTAGAACCCGCTGCTCCACTACCGACTACTTCTGTAAACAAGTAGGAAGCTTCAACTTTCAGAACTTCATCAACGTATGTGTTAATCGTCAGATCATTGCCCTTGGAGTCCTTCCGAGGATTGCCGAACTGATCTGGGAAGAAGATTTCACCGTCTTCGTTTCGTGCTGCGTCCTCACGTAGTTGTGATTTCATTGCACGTAACGCATCCTTATTGCCCTTAGAGCTAAGGAATTTTTCGACTGCAACGTTGTCTAGTTGCAAGACCATTAACTGCTCTTCTTTCTGAGCTAGCTGCGACCTTGTAGACTCTGATGCTTCTTTCTCCGCGTCTAATAACTTGGCGAACTCTTTACGCTCAGCCTTTGCCCGAATCTCATACGCTTCATCAAATTTCTCCTGCCCTAAGAGTTCTTTGTAATTAGCGTTTTCGATATTCAGGAATGTGGCTTCTACTTCGTCAACATCGCGACCTTTAGTCACTGCCTGCCAACGTTCTAGTTGTTCCTGAGCTTCCTTTGCCTTGGCGCTGACTGCTTTTTTCTCAGCCAACAACGAGTCATGGTTTTTCTCAAGTCCTGCGTATTTCCCTTCGAGTTCTTCTTTCGCTTCTGCTAGAGCTGCCTCACGTATTGATTCAACTTCTGCTTTTACTTCGGGGTTTTCTAAATCTAATGCCATACTTCTATATTTCCTTTCGGCTTCTGCCGTCAGTGGTGCTCTTCTGAGCGAGGGTGGTAACTTCTGTCACCGACTAACTGCCCAAATTTCAGGCAGGCACAACGTAAAAAGGCCAGCGTTTGACGGCTAGCCTTTGGGTAAATTGGTTTTGTTTCGGGCAATAAAAAAGCCGCTCAATGGCGGCTTAGGGGTGGTGCTTGTTTTTGGTTGTTAGCGGTTCTTTGCTAGCAAACAGTTGTGTCTATCTTCTGCGCATCCTTGGTGAAAATCATCAAAGCAATAACGCATGTGGCGCCTATACTGAACAAGCAACCTATTAGGTGTCTTTACTCCCATCTCATCAATAACGCCGCTCATACGTCTTGGCGTTGAACGGTTTGAAGCTCCAACCCTGAATTGATGAACGCGTGGAGTGTTTGAATCAAAAACATTAACACTCCAGCGCGGCTTCCTGTATGTCCTAGACACTAGCCTTCTATAACGCCTGTATCAATTGCGTGCTTCTTCATCCTTTCAGGATCATCATAGTCGCAGCAAACAAACTTAGCGCCAGACTCAAAAGCTATGCGTATCAAATCTTCGTCATAAGCTAGTTTCATGCTTGGCGGTATTGAGCCAACTAAGTGGTCGTATGCCTCTTGGATCGTTTCGGGTATTTTTTCTTGGTCGGTCATGGCCTGATTGGGCCGTTAAAAATGTTCAACCCTTCTTCAACAGCTCCCGAATATCCACACGTTATTGTGTACGGAGAAACAAGAGGACTGGCAGGTGATTGTCTGTCAGGCAACGTAGGCCACTCGAACCTATCCTCACCTATTCGCGGGATAGGATCAAAGCTAGGCATTGGCTTTGCGTCTGCCTTTAACAGACCGCCTAGTGACTCATGAAGGCGCTTAGCATCCTCAAGGCTCAGGCGAACCTCTTCACCGTTGATTTCTACTATGATTGCTTTAATGTCAGTCATTAGGTATCCAGCTCCACATTAGCGCGGGCTATAAAGGTTCTGCGGTTCATTGCGCATTCCGACCCTGACCTTTTAAGAAGTCAAGAACCGGAGCGTCATCACCCTCGTTCTCGACCACCAAACCCATCGCCTCGACAATAGCATCACACGACCTGCAACACTCAACGAAGTCGCGACAAGATCGAAGTAGATCCAAGTCTTCAACTGAAATGACCGCAACATAGACGCCAGCGCCAAAAACTTTAGCAACTGGATTTGATGGGTTATCGTTTATGGTGTACTGGTATGAGCGTGTCACACATCACCCCCGCCGATCAGCCAATCTGAACTTTTGCGCTCAGACATTTTCACAATCCATATGAAATAATTAGGAAGTATCGAAACTAAAAAAAGAACAAGGATGAAGACGTTAATCCCGCTAGTCGAACAGCCTAAAAGAGCGCCTGTTCCAAAGACAGCCACCAGAAGATTTAGACCACGCTGGCTATTTAGCTCTGTAAATCTACGATACCATCCTTTACTGAGAAGGTAGCTAATCATCATCACCCCCGCCGTTGTGCTTGAGGGTTTCCTCTTGTTTGCGCTGATGCTCTTGTAAAATTGAATCTTCCTTAACTGTATCTACAAAGCCTTCACCATCGACAAGCTCACCATTGAGGTCGAACACATGTCTTAACCCTAGATTTCCTTTAAAATACACATCAACATTGACGCGATCAGTGTGGTATTCATATCGCGGATACCCCATCTTCTTGTAGAACTCTCGGAACAAATCAATATCTTTTTTACCAAACATAATTCCCTAGCCATTTAATTAACGAGCCACCATCATACACAGGTGGGCAACGCAGGAATTTTGCTAGGGTAGCCGCGAGAGTGCTTTGGTGTTGCAAGGGTAGCACGTAGGCCGGATGCTGTTAGACGGTCTGTTTTGGGTGTTCTAGCCCATGCTTTTTAACTTCGCGCATAAAGATCAAAGCCCAGTCATGAACCCATTTCTCGTCCGACTCTTCGTCATTACATAGAGCCTTTGCAATCCCTTTGGGGTCTTCAGGATTTCGCTTTAAAGCCAGCGCTAGCGAGTTTCCAGTCGATAGCATATCTGCATAAGTGCAGGCAGCGCATGAGCAAGCCACCTTGATGCAGTCGCCACAATGGAATCCATTCTCCCAATCGCTTTTTAAGTCTGCCATCCAGTCTGGATCGTGGGGGATTTCTGCATTGTAGTCAGGCACAAGCGTGTCGTCATTTAGAGACAAGGCATACTCTAGTACTTGCTCAGCTATATACCCAAGCAGCTCAACGCGGCTATATTGATTATCACTCAATTAAATCTACTCCCCCACATCCACAACAGGCCGCATCCAGTACAACCCCTTTTCATCGTATTTGTGCCATGTGCTGCTGGTCATAAACTCTGAGCCTCAACAAACCCAACAATCTGCTTTAACTCAAAAACACTAAGATTCGTGTTCGTGGCGTCTGGGAAAAAGCAGTCGCCCGATATAAAACCGACTTGGTGGCTGATTGCGTTAATAACCACAAAATTGCCGTAGTCTTCGTCATAGCTAAACGTCAGCTCAGCATCCTCGCAGAAGTCACTCACACAAACACCCCCATTAAAAGCAGCCCTAGTTTAACAGGGTGAGCAACGCAGACTATTTGGCGTGATCTATGTCTCGCTTGAGCTGATCAACCTCAAGCTGCAAATTAAGCACTTGTTCACCGCTAGACAACCACGCCTGCTCATACTCATTTAGCATGCGTCGCTGGATGTAGATGTAAATCAGACTTAGGATTAAGGCAAATGTTAGAGGGATCATGTGTTGTTGGTCATGCGATATCAGCGCCTTTGTTGCTATCAATATCAATATCAATATGGCCACGCTTTAAGTTAGCGACGAGCTTTTTACCCTCTTCCTCATCCTTTACATCAATCGCCTTGATTTGATAACACCTGTATAAATTACTCCACTTATAAAGGCTATATGTTCCGTGCTCGTCTGGCATTAGTCTAAACTCAGGTGGCCTGCAAGTCTTGCTAGACTTACCCTTCCCCAAGATAGATTGAATGATTTCTCTTATCATTGTTCGTTACGATGCCTTTACATCGCCATTGTCATCAACATGGCACGACCACCTACTGCCATGTTCGTCATGGTAGCTTCCTCCGAATTGAAATGACGCCAAGTAAGTCATTAGCAAAAATAACTCATCTTCGCCAAATTCGGTTTTTTCAATGATTCTTTCTAGTTCAGCTTCCTTCATTTGTTTAGACCTATTAAAAGAGTGGTCTAATTATAACAGGGCCGACAAACCACAATTCCGCACACAATCCCGCAACGTACACTATTAATGTACAGCCTAAACCCGCGCCATTTCAGAGTAGACGCCCTTCATAAAACAATCAGCGCAGTAGAGTATCTGCAATGATCCTTGACGCTTGAACTTGCCCGTTTTGATATTTATCTCAGGGCATGCGTATAACAAAATGCCCCGTGTAGCTATGCCGCATTCTGGGCATACTGCTCTGTCGTGCTTGGGTTTGGGCTTTGGGGGGACTAAGTGCATGGTTAGTAATGATGGCAAATAATGATGCGGTTGTTCTTTTTGTCAATCACTGTCGCGAATGAAGCTTCAACGCCGTAATTTTCTACACGTCCACTAGCCCATGTGCAAACTGGAACCGCTTCAATCTCTTTGCCGCCGATTGAGCAACGACCCACTGGAATTAAATCCTCTATCCAGATATCAGGATTATCTAAGCCAGACCCTTCAATCTGCTCTTTCAGGTACTCCCATTTTAAGGGGTGTGAGGTTGGCTGTTTATTATCTATCACTAATTGCCGGACTCTATATTCAGTACACCCATTATAACAGCCCCAGCAACCCGCTTTTGTGACGTGGTTAAGCCGCCTTGCGTCGTTCCAATGTCGCCCTAAGATTCGCGTTTCGCCTTTCCTTTCGACAGCATCCGCAATCATGGAGATTGCCGCTGATCAAATACCCACGAGCTGATACGCCTTTACCGCCGCACTGGTGACACTCATACTCCCACATATCAACCTTGTGCTTGTTAACGCTGGTTATTTTGAGTGCCGTTACATTGTTAAACCTGATGCCAGTCAAATCTTTAGGGTGTTTTTTCGTCATGGCACCATTGCCTCCGCCATACAGCGCAAGACTAAACTGGACGGGGTTCTCCACTCTCCACTTCCATTCCGCTATTGTGTGGCACTCTTTGCATAGCGTTACGAGGTTTCTCATGTCGTTAGCCAGAGCATTGTTCCCTGCCCATTGGTTGAACGGGACTATATGATGAACATCAAGCGCCCTACCATTCTCCTTTTGGGTTTTCCCGCAATCCTGACAGCAATATTTATCGCGCTTTCTGGCTTTCTCAGAGATCTCAGGCCAATCTGACCCTCTGTATGACGATGAGGGTGATGATCTACCGCCAATCCAGTTAGGGTGTTTACTCCCCTTGAAAGCTTCGGATATTTTACGCTTTCGCTCTGGGTTGTTCCTTATCCAGAGATTGTGACACTCAGGGCTGCAAGTGCGCGATGTTTTAACTCTAGTCGCCCTGCCACCATTTCCCCTCCACTTAATGCTTGTATAGTCGCATCCGCAATTAACACAAGTAGAGTGCTTGGGTGTTAGATGGTTGCGCCTACAACTGGAGCTGCAATACTTTCTAGGGGTATCACCCTTATTCAAAACCTTTAGCTCTGTATCGCAGCTCAGGCAATTTGTCTTGGTTTCTTCAATATACGACTCACGCTCATTTACCCTAAACTGGTCGTAACAGTCTCTATTGCAAAACAGCTTATCTGACTTACCGCCGCCTCTTAGGTCGCTAGGGCTGCGTCCGTGTATATCCTTCTGACAATGAGCGCAAGTGCCAGAGTATTTCTTAGGTCTTCCGGGGACGAAATCAGGGCTTCTTTGCCATACCCTGTAACAGTCTACCGAGCAATACTTGCCTGCCTTGCTTTTGTGGTGTTTGAACGCTTTGCTACAGATGGTGCAATTAGATACAATGCTACCCGCCATGATCTGATCCTCTAATGATCGGAAATTGGAAGGACGCTCTTGAGGGTGCAACCTCTTGGGCGTCCGCTTTTATGCTGCCACTGGTAAATTATCCAGTTGTGAGATTATACCTGAATACCTAGCACGCAGTTCACCATCCGTAAGCTCTCGCGTGAACTTGGCATCCGAGAAGTTCTTGAATTTAAAGTCACCGCTTTTGAATAGCCGATATTGGAGATTCGTTAGCTGGCTTTTCTGCCATGCTGCGGACTGCCTGCCAAACCAATCCTCATAGCTTACATTAGCGCTAATCTGGGTCGGACCATTTGAGCCAACTGCGGGTCTCGTTTCGTCACCTAAATCGCCCACATCAGCAATGATCGTAC
This sequence comes from Acidimicrobiales bacterium, assembly GCA_020628305.1. Lineage (GTDB taxonomy): Bacteria > Actinomycetota > Acidimicrobiia > Acidimicrobiales > SZUA-35 > JAHDDW01. The sequence goes on from JAHDFH010000046.1 coordinate 16,239, forward strand.
TACGGCAATTTGCGTGTCTAGGCGGGAATGGTTCGCTGGGTTTGCTTAAATCCAACCTTCTACCCGATAGACCTGCACATATTTGCGAAGTGCGAGAATCCAGTGTAGCGACGTATATAGCGTGAGTCACACCAAGGTTTAAAAACGACTGTCGTGCCGTAACATTAGCCACATGATTAAGCGCAGTACGGGCCAACATACGAACCCCATTGCGATTCTTGCGCAGATCGCCGTCCGTGAAGTTAAGCGCCTTTGTGCCTATGAGTGACTTAACAGCCTGCTCTGTCGTCTCACCGGATACAAATGAGCGTCTAATGCTATCGGTAATGGTCTTGCGTACTGACGCCTCTTGATCCTTGAAATACTCATTCAGAGGCTTAGCTAGTAGCGGCTGGGAATACGCAGCACTGACAACAGAGCTAATACTCAGCCCTTCACCGATCACGCCCTGTATTGCCATGACCTGACCCTGTAGCGCTAATTCTGCCGCTGCTAGTTCTTTGGCTGATACGCCGATGTTTTCCTCTGTCAACCTACGCCATTCAGAAGACGTCTCCCGAATAGTGTCTAGCAACCTCTGCAACCGCTCAGTCGAATACTGACCCCGCGACCTGCCATTAATAAAATTAATCTTATCCCGTTCACTCATCCGATCAATACGTGCAGCTAACTTCGCAGCCGTGTCTATTTCAAGATCGCGCAGAAAGTTAAGGATTCGTGTAGCCGTACCTTTAGCGTATGCCTCCCGTTC
>JAHDFH010000047.1 GCA_020628305.1 Acidimicrobiales bacterium
AATGATCACCGCCGATGGGAGGTGGAATCGCATTTTGGAAACCACACTGAAAGGCAATCAACTAACATCGAAAGATGTCGGAAAATTTGAAGGTTTAGAAAGCGTGAAAGATGCTTTACTGTGTAAATAAATTTGCCCAAGAATTTGATCAACCACCACCAACCGACTTAATCAATTCTATTATTTTCGCAATATTGGCTACACGATCTGTAACCACAATGGTATTAGTTACACTTTCCGCACTTATGTTTCCAGACGCAGAGAGAAGTGGCCTAAGGCTTTCTACCAATGGCTGAGCTGGCATATTCTTAAGTTGAATTATCTGAGTGACAAGCTCATCGGTTGCCTCAACGGTATCACCAACTACGGATAATGCACTGGTCACACCTACCGTTGTGGGGACGATCTTAACAAGACTCCCCGCTTCTACCGCTGCATATCCATGCACATCAAGCACAGAGAGAAAAATATCATAGAGTCTGTCAGCATCTATGGGTTCTGAGGACACAACGTTCACGGTCGCTTTGACACGCGGATCGACAATGAAGTTTTTCTTAGTTCGTAATGACACTGTCTCAATCAGGGAGAGAATGTCAGCATTTTTCAATTCAAGGGTGAATGTCTCTGCTTCCGTTGTTTGCGCATAGCTGGACTGAAAAGGGCTTAGCGATATCATGAGCACTAAGCTTGCTGTGGCAAAAAGATGGCTATGAGTCCTTATATTCATAGTGATGTCGGTTGCGTTAAATAGCCCACCCTTAGCATATTCATATCTCCGAGAAAGTATCTAATCATCAAAAGGTTGAATATATACCCTGTGTTTTGTATTCCAATAATACATATAGTATTTTTTCTTGGACAAAATATTACCTGTGTTTCTAGCTAAATAAGCCGACAGTCTGAAGGAAAAAACCTCCTGAATAATGAAGATAATAGAAGGCATTCTTGATTCTAAGCAGATATCCAAGGATGCCTATCCAACGCTACAGTTGATTGATGAGCATTACTCACCGGAGTAATTTTCTAGATACCACTGCTACGCACTTTATACACTGGTGCAAAACCATTTGAGTGTGATAAATGAAATTTTGATCATGCTACCTGCACTGTAGCGTTTCTACGACCAACATGCAGAGGCCGTGGATATGTACACGCCACAAGGCCCACTGATGTCGCCGCTGACGGGTTCTTTTTTCACCAATTGGGGGCAAAACGATATGGGGTTTGAACTAGGACGCGAAATGCTCACAATAATATCGATTGCCGTAGCCAAGAAATTAGGTATGCACGCCAGTTTCATCGAGTTGGCTAACAATATGTTTGCGTCTCGCTGCGGTATCTACCAACATCTAGGCACCATCGTTGACACTATTGAGTTTCTCGAATTGTGGACCAACGAGGAAATACAGGCAGTAAACGCGACCGGGTACAACGGCCATTTAGGAGAGATCTTCTACACCCGAATTTTGCCGCCAAACAACATACGTGACGGGGTTCATGTGAACTTCAATACGCCCTATGTCATGCATAAAAACACCTACAAGACTCATTGGCTGGCAACCCATGAGCGTGTTCTTGCAAAAGCTGAAGGACACAACCCAGAGCAGGACTTCTAGAGCTAAAAGAATTTCGGCCGATTCAAGACATGCTAACCGCTATTGGGCACGCAAACATTTGCACGACTCAACCCCATATCCATAACCGAAAGAAACATCAGGATAGTGCTGTGTTTCGAGTGCATTATTAACAATCTGCCGAATTCTAGTGTGGTAATCTTTTTAGCAGAGCAGATACCCTAAGTAGTAAGTGTATTTTTAAATCAGTGTACAAAACAAATTGTGCTTGAATCATAGAGCGTAATTTAGTGATACACGCCTGCTGTGAGCTCTATATACCGAGGAGTTATGGGCAAGAAAAGAAGACGTATCTCAAATGCAAATAGAAATGTTCTTTGCAAGGAGTGCTCAACGTTAGTCCCATTAAGAGAGCTTGAACGTCATCATCTTTTCGTGCATAGCGATCAACCGCCACCAGTAAATAAACCGAAAAAAAACCGTCGAAAAGCTTTTCAGTCTGTTCCGGTAAATCCTGATATGGCCAATGAACTACGAATAGCTAATCAAGAAACTATCGTAAAAAACGAAGAGATAAGCACATATATTGAGAGCAATCCCATAAAAACGAAAGCAGGTAATCTCGGCAAGCCACAAGATCCTTTTCGTTGGGGGTATTATGGAAGTACGAGTGCAGAGTATGATTTCATTCGAAATAGCAAAAAGTGAATAATTCGCACAAAATGTTCTCGGCTTGGAAGAAGTCATGCCTCTAATCACGAAAAATTTTAAGCGAAATCTGAGTTGATAACCCTCCATAGACCAAGTGCTATTCGGGCTACAGCCGATTATGTCGTAGCGCTGTATCCTGACGACAATTACCCTGACAATCGCTTACCCAACCACATATCGATCTAGAGAACAAAGGATTTACGTCCCTAGATCATCCAAAAACTCCGAAGCCGGCTCAACTGCAGTAACCAGCAATTGATCTCGCGCCCTCGTACACGCAACGTACAAGAGATGCCGCTCAGTGTCGTACACCTCTTGCAGATCGGCCTCGTCAGAAATTGCCTCGATACGCTCTTGCAGCGGCAGGATCTCATCATCACAGGCGATGACGGCCACCGCGCGGAACTCAAGGCCCTTGGCAAGGTGCATAGTGCTAACGGATACGTGTCCACTTCTGGGTTCTTGTTTCTCGTCAAGTACTCTGGCGGATAGTCCGGCCACCTGAACGGAGGCTTCGGCGCGGGGCAGCATCGATTGCGTGCGCACGAATACGCCAAGCTCTCTAGGGGCTAGCCCTGCGTCAGTGCATTCCTTCAGCCATTTACCTACCTCTGCTATCTCATCGGATTCACTATCAAACATCCGAATGTCAGGCGCAGGTCCGTTGAACATAGATACGGTTCCCGTACGTTCCTCGACGTTGCCATCGACATCACTTACTTGTCCATTCAGAAGTCGATCCGCTGTACCGCGGATCTGATGGGAAGTCCGATAGTTGATACGCAGCGTCCGCGAGCGCCCGCGCACATCGACACCAAGCGACTTCCATGAAAACGGGGTTTGGAAGATTCGCTGACCAAGGTCACCCGCGAAAAACAACCCTTGGGGTTGCTCACCGACCATCGATGCGAGGAACCGAAGTTGGGTAACACTGATGTCCTGTGCTTCATCAACCACCGCGTGCGTGAAAGGGGGATGGCGACGAGTCTGCAAAGGTTCGGATAAAGCGCTGAACATTTCTGCGCGTGTCATCAAACCTTGGTCTTTGAGCCGGCTCTGCACTTGTTCGAACAGCTGCCAAAGCGATGCTCGTTGAGTTTCGGGCAGTCGAATCTTTCGTCCAAGCCTTTGAACGTCGCGATATGACTCCCAGCTACGTAGTTGCCAAGCGTCCACAACATCTCGCCACTCTGCCATCAGAAAACGTTTGGTGAAACGCTGATCTGTTATGTCAGCTAGACCCGCGCTGATCAGAAGCTCGACCTCTTCGTCTTGCACTAACGATACTTGACCTATCATCTTGTTGTGTAGGTGCTCGCCGATCGCGTCTATGGCGTGTACCTCGATGCGTTCACCAAGCCTCGGCTCTTCCCCGATCAAACGCCTCAGCTTTCCCTTGAGAGCATGCGCCAGGGCATCAGAGAAAGTTGTCAGGAGAACTCGGGCTTCATCATCGCTGCGCGCTAGGTGGACCGCTCGATGCAGCGCAACGATGGTCTTGCCAGTACCTGCGGAGCCAGCGACACGCGCTGGACCGTTGAACGTACGTTCGACTACCTGCCGCTGAGCGGGGTGCAGAAATATGGTCCACTTCTCCCAAGGATACTCAAGCGCAAGGGCGAGCTCCTCGGCATTGTCCAGAGTGCGGAAACGGCGTTGTGCATCTGGGTGATCGAACGGGTCTTCAGTCTGTGTGGTAGGAACTGCCGGTGTCGGATTGCCTCCAGTCGCGATCTCGAGCAAAGCTTCGGCTGCCTCTGCAGGAAGGTGATCAGCGAGCTCCAGTAGCGAATCCTCATCGGCCTGCCTGACATCAGCTAGCCATTCCTCAGGCACACCGTAACCCAGCAACTCGTCATCACTAAGATGCACGAACAACAATGGCTTGGACTGTTTAACCGGTTTAGCCTGAAGTATCGATGCAGCGGATTCTTCCTCAATTCGCTCTCGCAATTCGACGAGTTGCGCAGCACCTGTCTTCGGGTGTGTCTCGAGCTTGCGCTTCTCTGCCCAGCGATAGGCCTTGTCGTGATGATCGACATAGCACAGCAAGAGATTCGCTGAGGAGCGATGCACGATCAGGCGGATATCACGTCCTACTCGCACTGACCAGAAGTTTTTATCACGCGCCTTATCCAGTTTGTGAAATTTTAAACCAGGGCTTGCCGGATCCAGCTGCAAGTCTAGCGCCGTAATCTTAGTCGCCTTCTGCTCGTCGTTGGTCAGCCGCGTCAGGCTGTCAGTGAACGTGTCTGCAATACGGAAGTTCATCAGACCTTGAACACCTTCATCACTTCATCACCAAGGTGGTTGATGATCTTGATAGCGATACGCCCGGTAGCAGGTTTTGAGAATGGCCGGGAAGTATCGCTATGAAGAGTTGACCAAGCTTCCTCGTTTATCTCTGCCTTAAGCGTGGTCTTGAGCGCCTTGTATGGATCGTTAGCGCCAAGAAAGTAGGCATGACGAACAAAGAAACTCTCCTCATTGTAGTCCGTATCAATAAACCAGCAGGCGATACCCTCTGGGCCATCGGAACGGATTTCGCCGGTTTGCGGGTGGAACACATCGACCCCATTGACCTTGACTTGAATGCGATCGTCCTCTGAGTTGATGATGTCTATATCGGGTTCGCCAAAGATCACGAAAAGGTTGCCCTTGCCCGTGTTTTTCAGATCATCTGCCATGTGAAGGTCCGCGTTCATGCGAGCCTTCAACACTGGGATGCGGCCAAGCTTGTCGAACTCGGACGAGTGAGCATCAAAATTGAACGCACAAGCGATCAGTACGTCGTAATCTGCATCACCTGCCTCTCGAGCTGCCGCCACAAGGTCAGACCGAGATACGGTTCCAAATTCAGGACCGATAAATATGGCCGCCCGCCGGATTGGACTATCGTCATCCTCTTCCCCAGTACCACCCTCGTGGTATTGCCCTTCCGCACAGATCAAGTCGCCCGGCCAGGGCGTCAACGCAGTGAACACAATACGATCTTCCTTATGGGCCTGCTGCACTCCTGCAGTACGCAGGTTATCGAGAATCATGGAAGTGAAGTCTTGAACACCCGCCCCTCCCATGCGGCTGACACGACCGTCCGCCACCGTATCGATTAATTCATCGTTCTCGTCGACCGCCAACACACGATGAGGCGACAGGCTCTCTACCGTGAAAGGGCCTGCAACACGAACGGTTTTCTTGTCCTCATAAGGCTTGTCGTACAAGTATTCGAAGTCAGCTTTGGCAGCAATTGATGCATCAATCTCCTTTTGGCGGGCGATCCGCGCCTCCCACCAAAGGCCGTGTAAACGTGTCGGCTCCTCCGGCCATGGATCAACTGGACGCTCAGGAAGTGTTTCTAGATCGCACTCACGCCCTAAGTTGGTGTTAATACCAGCGAGATATTTAGCGACCTTGCTCGGATTGCACTCGTCACCTTTGGCCTGCTCTGCTCGAAGCATCGTGAATACTTTCGTGGTGGCTTGATCCCACGAATCCTCAGCATCACGAGGAATCTCCCATTCTTCCCAAGATTCACCTTTGGCAGAATTCAATTCTGCTCGCAACGGCTCCAAGGTCTCCTGCCATCGCTCCCAAATAACGTCAATCTCAGTGTTGTTGGCGATTGATTTAAGCGTTATGTGAGGAACGCGCTCGTACACGAAACCATGACGAATATTGTTGCCGACAGGCTGACTACTGGCCACTGTCTGGGATAGCTCCGCCTCTTTCTCTTTACCTTCACAGGAGTCATTGAGAAGAAAGAACGGGTATCTAGCACCCATGACTCTGGCTCGGGCAAGCGCAAGCGACACTCTAGATGTATCTATCGTTATCCAGCGTCGACCCCACTGCTCTGCAACAGCCGCGGTTGTTCCAGAGCCGCAGGTAGGATCAAGAACTAGGTCACCTGGATCCGTTGCCATCAGCAAACATCGTTCGACTACCTTAGAGTTAGTCTGAACCACGTAAACTTTTTCTGACGCAAACCCAGCAATCCCAGTATCTTCCCAATAATTATTAATACCGGCTACAGGTGCATCGTCAAGGTAACGCACGAACCTTAGGTTCCTACCTGAAACCTGAAGTCTATCCGACAAACCAAGCCTAGTTAGCGACTCACTAGTAGTTCCCCACCATCGCCGACCCGAAACAAATTCACAACCTCTAAAACCAAACTCAAATTTTGATCCTGGCCCAGGCTTAGTAAGATCGGAGACTGCGTAGGGTCTATCAGTTTTGCTCAACGCGCTCAGCGATGCCATCGACACCCTCTCTCCGATCCTCGTTTCGACGAAACTGTAACCACCCTTTTTCAATGACTCCTTAAGGCGAAACAACGGCCTGTACTTGTTTGCAGAAGGTCTCTTTGAGTACCACACGATATAGTCAAAGCCTGCAGACATCCGCTGCGAGGCTTCTAGTCCGGATGTTTTAGAAAAACCAATCTGTGAAATAAATGAATCCTCTCCGAAAACCTCATCAAACAAGCTTCTTACTCTGTGAACATTTTCATCACTTATCTGCAAGAAGATTGAACCAGAGTCAGACAATAAATCTCTAGCCACTAGCAGTCGATCTCTTAAGTATGTCAAATAGGAGTGGATACCGTCTTTCCAGGTGTCCCGGAATGCCTTCACCTGCTCAGGCTCTCGAGTTATATGATCAATCTTTCCGTCCTTAACATCGCGTGTGGTCGTCGACCACTGGAAATTCGAGTTAAATCTAATTCCGTAAGGCGGATCTAAAAAAATACACTGGACTTTGCCCCTTAACCCCTCCCGCTCAGCCAGCGATGCCATCACCTGAAGACTGTCACCGAGAATCATGCGATTCGTCCAATTCGCATCGTGCTGGTAGAAGTCAGTCTTTGCATCTTCATCCGGCAGACCATTGAAATCCGCAAAGAGATCGGCCTGCACATCCGCTTCATGATCATCCTGCTCAGTCTTTTTCAGCAGGTCATCAATCAGCACCTTCGGATGCACCTTTTCCTGGATATAAAGCGGCGGCGCATCAACGATCAGGTCTAACGCATCCTGTTCGTCCTTGCCGCGCCAGACTAATTGCGGGTCAAGATCGCGATTGCGTCTTTCATAAGCCACGCGAATCGGATCCTGTTGATCCTTGTCCATTACGGACTGATGTTCTGCAGTCGGGATGTTCTTGCGCGATGCTTCCTCATGGGTGAGCGTTGCAACCTTCTTGCGGCTTGCAACTTTCTTTGCTCGCGCTTTCTTCTTTGCTGCCATGATCGTTTCTTCTATTCCGCGTCAGTGCTGGAGGAGGTGTCAGAAATCACACCGTTGATCATTGTGTCGAAATGCGCTTGCAACACTACCTCGAAATCATCCTGCATCTCAAATACATCCGTAAACTCTGCAAACGCCCAACGCCCGAACTGGCCATTGTTGTTCACGCCAGGAACCCAATAGGTCTCCATCGTGCTCTTCTTATCTTTCGCATCCTCACCACGGTAACCCTTGATCTCTACCACGATGTGCAAAGGGTCATTAATCCCGCGACCATCATCTACAAGGACGATAAAGTCTGGAATATACGTTCTTGCCGTGGATCCATAGCGATACGGAACCGAAAAGCCCAAGTTATGATTTTTCACATAGGCGAGCACTTTGGAGTGCGCCTCTGCAATGCGACAGAACTCTCCTTCCCAGCCACTGTCGAGAATCAAGTAATTGACATGGCTACATCGTTCATCTGCTACGTGGTGCTCACGCATCGAGACCCTGAAGTTGACGTCACTGGTTGAACCGGATGGAGTGTACGGATCCATCATCGCTTTGATTTCACTCTCGCCCTGCAAGGCACGCGTAATTCCTTGAGTGATGCGCACACAGACCATATCAGCCAGTTCCTGATAAAGCAGCTGCGCTGGGTACGTCCCACCAGTGCATTTGAGGCACTCGTTCAACCACTGGCGCGTAATGCGTTTGAGTTGACCAAATAAGTGCAACTCTGGCTCGTCTCCCGGATCACGCCACTTGGTGTACAAAAGGCGCTGTGTAAGTCGCATAACAAGCGTCGAAGTACGCATATCCTCAAGGTGCTGCACGCTTAAGTCGTTTTCTTCACCAATGATTCCCGAATTGCGAACCTTTGTCGGCCCGACTAGCTCGGGCGTTAGCTTGAGCACCGAGTCCGCATCGAATTCAGCTGTCAGCCTCTCCTCAGGAAGTTCGACGCGATAGCCCACAACACGTGGGAAGGTTATCTCGAGAGCATCACGCTCCGGGCTGATCGCTTTGACATGTAGCTTTACTGGTGGCGGCTGGGGTGGTGCAACAACTGGCTTGGCATTGAAATCGAAAGGAATGCCGAGTACATCGGCATACTCCACATCGAACAACCCCTGCTCGTTGATCTCATAGCTTTGTCTCCGAAGCGCACGCCCGATCACCTGTTCGCACAACAACTGTGTACTGAACGCTCGTACACCGAGAACGTGAGTCACGTTGTTGGCGTCCCAGCCTTCAGTCAGCATCGAGACCGAGACTACGCAACGGATCGATTCCCCTAGCTTGCCCTCCTTGCCGACGGTGTTCATGACTTCTCGCAGCAGATCCTGATCAGTAATTGTCTCTGCCTTACGTGCATCGCCAGTACGCTCAATGATGTCCCGACGAAAATGTTCGATCTCTTCGGCTGCCATCGACCGGAAATTTGCATCCAGAGCTTCGCCTGATTCCAGTTGCTTGCTGTCTATTAAAAGTGTGCGAGGACTGGCTAGTGCATTGCCATGTTCATCTGTGTTACGAAACAACTCTAGTCGGCCAGTTTCCGGCTGCACTCTGCCATCCTCAAGTTCCCTATCAAAGCCAGAAATATAATCGTATATGAGCTTTGAGGTCGTCGTGTTGTTGCATACAACGATGAAACACGGTGGCACTTCGATATTTTCCTGCCTCCAGAGATCAAACGTCTTAGCATAGTGACCGTATAAGGCCTCGAGAGCTGTATACAATAGCGGCGGCAGCGCCAGCGGATCCGCAACCGTTGCCTTCGACCTCCCATGCTTAGGCATGCCAGCGCTAATGTTTTCCCAAAGATTACGATATACTGGAACGTCCCGGCCCGGAATATTGTCGGTGACCGGCACCCGAGGCAGCTTCACAATTCCGCATTCAATGGCATCCATCAGAGAGAAATCACTCATCGTCCAAGGAAACAGCGTGCCTTCAGCATAGCCAGAACCACTGAGAAAGAACGGTGTAGCGGACAGATCAATCACGCGCAACACCCCTAACCTGTTCTTGATCGCTTCAAGCCCAGATATCCACAGACGCGCTGCCTCTGCGTTTTCCTTTGCCTGCTTTTTCTCGTCTCCTTTCAGGTTATCGTACTTGGACAGTTCAGGTTTCTCTCGATAGCAATGATGCGCCTCGTCATTAATGACCATTATGTTCTTCATGCCCATAAGATCCGGCATCACTCGCTGCATCATTTGCCCTTCGGTTTCCTCAGTCTGCAGCTCTTCACCACGGCCTTGTAGCAGCGACCGACCACCCTTCGAAAGCTCGACCTTCTCCTTCAATCGGAAAGAGTGGTAGTTCGTAATGACGATCTTCGCCTTGTCTAGCTCTGCAAGCATGTCTTGCGGTACCAGCTCTCGGCTGCGGTAGTAGCTCTCAGGATCGTTGGGGAGCAGTACGCGCAATCTGTCTCGGATGGTGATACCTGGAGCGACTAACAGGAATCCGCGAGTAAAGCGTTTGCTTTGCGGATGGCGTACGGCATTGATGGTCTGCCATGCTATGATCATTGCCATCACAGTCGTCTTACCAGCACCTGTGGCCAATTTCAGCGCAAGACGTGCAAGTGGATCTGAACTAGCGGCCTCATTTGCCTTTTTCAGATGCTCGACAAATTTAGAGCCTGCTTTGCCTGCACGCGGCGCAACCTCACTCAGCCAAATTGCCGTCTCGACTGCTTCTACCTGGCAGAAAAAGGGACGAATTCCGCTAAACGAATCTGAACGCCAGTGTTGCAGCAATCTGACGGTTTCAGGTGTGACCTGCCATTGCGCTGGATCGGGCAATGCGCGCCAACGGTCAACTTCCTCGCGTACGCCATTAATAACTGCCATGTGATCGTACTGCTGATCCTCCGATGACAGCCCCTTGCCTTCATCAAAAAGTAGCGGTGCTTGTTCAGCAACAGCACTCCTTTGCCGCTGCGTCTTTGGGATCGGTGTTATGAACTCAGCGCTGCGTCGCCGGTCCACGGTTTTATGTGTTGGTTGCCCACTCTCGTCGAGCTCCCAATGTTTGCTCGGATAGTCGTAGGGTGAGTTGAGAATCGGCCTTTCGAAAAAACTGTTATCCATAAGTACTCGTGTCTGATTTGATGTGGCCAAGCATAAGCATCAAACTGGCAAACGAACTCAACGCGTCAAAGCGCGTGAACATCATGTCTACCAGACCATAGCGTAGAGACTTTGTAGAGCGCCTCGCAACGTTGTGTACTTCTTCGAAAATGACAATATCCCAGTGACAATGCTCCCGATAATCTCGATACGCCTTGCGTATTCGCTGCAGCCCGATGGAATCCAGACGCGTCAGCGGGATGCTGAAACACTGCCAGAATTCCTGCTGCAACTGGCCAAGCATGGATTTAACGCCTAGCACCAGAATGCGCTTGCCTCGCCCTGGCCGAATCAACTCTGTGGTCAGGATACCGGCACTGATGGTCTTACCCAAACCCACCGCATCAGCAATCAGGATACGCGGACGGGTCTGCTCCAGCGTTTGAATAGCTGGCTCTAATTGATAAGGTATCGGGTCGATGGCGGCCTGATGACCCAGATGTACGCATGAGTCTGCCGGAGGCGTGGTTTCAAGCTCAGTGAGGAATGTGCCCTTCTTGCCACGAACCAGCTCACTGTGACCAGTACAGGTTAATAAGCGGCCGCCCTGGCTGGGTACATCTACCCGGTCGATTCGCCATTCGGCGTCGCGAAGCTCGATGCGCATACCGGGGATGTATCGTTCAGTTGCGCTGCTAGTCACGGCGCGTGTAGCTCTTGTTGCATTTTATGGCGGCTGGTTATTATAGCTATGACATCGTGTCAGACAGGTGTATACCGCTCACCGGGCGTCAACTTTGCCACAGAATGATGAACGGGTAAACAAGCTCACTAATCATTCGTTTGGTCTGAACTCAGGAAAGAGTTTTGTCCTCAGATGACAGTTCGCTATTGGTACGTACGAAGTGCTTCTGACAAGGTATCGCAGCGCCAGCCGACAGATTCCACCAACTGTTTCTCCTTGTCGTCCATCACCACCGCATATTTATCATTCGGCCACGCCAGTTCAGCCTGCACCAAGACAGCCCCACGGCTATCCGAAACATCGTAACCGACCTCTGGAAGAGGTTTTTTGTGGGTTTTACACAGCCTCAAAAGCCCCTCGAAAGACGAATCCACGAGTTCAATACTACCTTCCCACGTTTCATCCCCGCCCAGTACACCCTGTTCGTTACGGAGCCTTTGTATAGTACTCATATGCTCAGAACTGATACCCATGTGATCATGCATGGGTTGTTTGCGATGGCAATCTTTGCACAAAGCTTTTAAGTTGCTTTCATCATTATCTGCTTTGTTGCCGTTGACATGGTGGGTATCTAGCAGATGACGATGCTTTGCCAAGCTCAAATCACAAGATTCGCACCGCCAGTTTCTCTTCTCTCTAAGCGCCTTGGAAATTTTTGACCAATCAGAGGAGTACCCGCCCTGCTTATGTCGCAAGGATCTAGGCAATGACTTAAACAGCGTGGAATAAGAGAGAAAAAACTCCTCAAGGTTGAAGTTTTTCAGAATCTCATTTTGTTTGCCAGGTTCTGTAACATAACCCTGATAGTTGAGATATTTGAGGCACACTTTACACGCGCGAAGTTCTGCTACTCCCTGCACATCTCGCCCTGATTTATAAGAGGTGCCAAACACTTCGAATCTTCCCGAGGTGTTTGCAACAGCACGGTAACGCTCAAAGCGGTTTTGCATGCGCATCTTATCGAGAACCTTGCAATCTGCGACATGCACTTTTTTACCGTAACTCCATCCGTCGATAAAGACCTTGTCGATGTTTCTTCCCTGGTCTGGAATGTAGAGAACGACTTGAAGTCCGGCATAACTTAGTAGTCCACCTATGGGCGCTACATCATGTAGTGGAACATCAAGGCCAGCACCTTCTAGCTCGATCTCGATGGGGTCCCTTGGTTTAACGACAATATCAAACTCTGACAACTCAGCCCCCATCTGCTCAATAAGCGGCTGGAACTGACTTGAAAATGAAATCAACTTCACTAGTTGACTTCAATTATTTGTTTGATACGCACATCAGCATTGGATATCACCCGGAAACCGACGCGCCGGCTTCGCAGTAAATCTTCACTACCGTCGATCATGATGGCTTTGGAGGAGGAAAGCCCCACAGCTGCAATATTCCCTTTGATCCAATCCCTGTGCGGTGCTACTGATTCCAATGAATAGACATAGTCCAACACACTCCGGGTTCGTCCTTGAGAGAGCGCCATATTTAAGAAGTAGGCTTGAGACTCGCCTGTACTCCCACCCCATCGACTGCTGGTGTGGCCTTCTATCCTTATCTCGCTGATAGATTGCTTGTAAGGGTCGAGCACCATCAGATACCTAGGAAAAAAATCTGTGAGCAACTGTTGGTAGCGATTGCTCAATATAATTTCACCTCTTTCGAACAACACATCCGGTGATTGGAACGTGAACGTTAGGGTATCCTCATCAATTTGAGCATCCCACGGTTCTAGATCATCTTTGAACTCATCGACTAGAGCATTGAATATATCCACTTGCGACTGCTGATAGGTAAGTGCTATTTCGCGCATCTTGTCGGCAGAAACAATCGCTTCCCTCTCCAATTGCTTAGCTGTACGTGCAACTTCCCGCATTTCGTCTGCAGAAATAATAGCGTCCCTCATCAATGCGATTGCAATAAAGAGAAATACAACCATCAGGCCGGCCATTAGATCAGAAACTGACAGCCAGTGATTTTCTTCTTGCTCTGGTGCTCGGCGGCTAAACAAAGTTGACATTTTAGCTTCAGGTTACCGTGTCTTAATAACGGTCTGCATTTCACTAACCAGCAATTGGTAATCTCTGGTGAATTGCCCGGTAATCGATACAAGTGCACTACCCATTTCCTTCAAGCTGCGATTGATTTCCTCTTGCAGCGCCTGGTCCAAGGTATTAACTTGTGTTTCTACAGACTGGCCCGTTTTGTTTATTGCATCGGCCATTGTCTTCTCGACAGATTCTATGAGTCTTTGCATCTCTTGAGTCTGCTGCTCTGAAGCAGTCATCAGCGCACTGGCAAGCTCATCTCGCATCACTGAAAGTCCGGACTCAAAACTCTGGCGACTGCGGGTTGCTTCTTCCACCAAGGCGTCACCTGATGACTTAAGGTTTTCAGCAACAGACTTGCTGTGCTCCACCATTGTATTGGCCATCTCTCGAAAGCCACTATCGAGATTCGTAGTAGCATCCTGAAACAGTGTTTTTATCTGTCCACTGTCGTTAGCAACCGCTTGAGAACTTTCAACAAGAGCCTCATTGGACTTGTTGACACCAATGATGAATTGCTCAGTGCCACTATTTATAGTGCCGACAACCTGAGTAGTAACTTCAGCAAGATCCTTCGACAATTTGCCAGTCGCGCTCTCAACGCCAGTCAGTGTCTGTTCAATTCGTGCATCCAATTCAGGTACTGCATCCACAGCTTTGTCCCTGATATCGCGAAACGCTTGTAGATGACGACTGAGCTCCTCAATTTGATGTTGGTTGACTGTAATAATTTCTGACAGCTGCCCCATGGATTCCGGAATCTGTTTGGTATTCTCACTAATTTTCGCAACTGCTACCTCTGTATCTGTTATGGCTGTGACGCCTTTTGAATACTGGACAGACATCTCGCCCAGCTGCGATTTGTACTGCTCTTGCCATTCAACCAGCTTGAGAACAGCCTCGTTGAGCTGCTTGAAATTTTCTCCAAATTGTTCCGTGAGATTCTGGTTAAAATCATTTATTACACGGTTGAGTGCCTCAATGACTGTTTCAGTCGCAGACTTGGATAACATGTCGGCAAATTGCTGCAAACTCACCCATAAACGTTCCTGAAATTCTTCAAACTCTAGTTGCGACTGATTCATGGAGTCGTTCATATCGGAACGCAACAGTTTTGTTTGCCCAATCAGACTAGATTCATCTCCACTTCCTATCGCTTTGGTGAGTGCAACAACTGCGTCTCGCTGCTGTGTCATCACTGTGTACAGTTCGACCACACCCAACTGCTCTTCGTCGATAACGGCTTCACGCTTTAGCGCCAACACATTAAATGAAACGAGTACCTTGAAGAGTATTGAGAGGCACATCCCTACCAAACTAGTTGTGAACGCGGTTTTCATTCCCGCCAACAAGGCCCCTATGCTGTCATCGATGTTATTAACATCAAAACTGAGTAGGCCGGAGACAATACCAAAGAATGTGCCTAGAATCCCCAGAGTCGTCAGGAGTGTGGGTGCATAATGTGTATACGCGTGGACCTTATCTGCTTTTTTAAAAATGCAGGCCGTCACGAACACAACCAGCATCACTAAAATAAAAATATCCGTGAGCAAGCTTGTTTCTACTGCCAGAATCGAATTTTCGATAAATCCTGAAACCACCACTTCCTCTCCTTTAACGGGCTACTGATTTTAAGGCTGTATTTGTCACAACCACTTCTTACAGAAGTTTTAAATTAATCAACCCGCCTTGCGAATCGCTAGCCATTCATCGACCGCGTCTGACGTTATTTCTGCCAAAGCCGATAGTTCAAGTACCTTATTAGCTTCAAAGCCTGGCTTACGTGCTTTAAACAAAAAGGCCATGAGCTTTGGTGTTCGCAAGGCCGTCAAGATAATTGCAAATCCAGAGGGTTTTGAACCCAACATGGCGCGAAAGCTCAAGCCCTCTAGCTTTCCGAAACACAATGTGAAAATTGCATAAGGCCTTACTACTTCAACTCTGTACAAACACTGTGAATCTGTTGAATAGCCATGAAAATATTTCATTTCATTATCAAATTGAGCTTGAATCAGAAGGCTCCCATCTTCTCGCCACTGCTCGACCTGACCGACAATTTTTCCAGCCACGAATGGAATAGAACAACATCTCTGTCCGTTTTCATACCATCGCTGATAAGTGCCAGTAAGTTTTCCATCATACCGCCCTATTTCGTTTTTCTTGGCGCCTGAAGAATACTTTGTTATCTCTACGCTACTACGTTTGAGTTCAAGCCCCTTTATTTCATCTTTTAGTTCAGTAATTCTCTCTATTGACCTCATCAACAGCCTGCGATGCTTTTCATCGCTTCCACATAGTTGGCTGAGTTCTTCAAGCATGCGAATCAGACACTTATGTTCAGCAATAGCATTGATTGCCAGGGTATGGTGCGAAGACTTGATGCGATTACTTAGCTCAGTGACGCGCTTCACCTGTTTGCTTACCGCCACGGACCTAGTATCAGAGTTTAGTTGGTCGAATTGAACTCTCAGTGAGGCACGAGTTTCCGAAGGATACTCGCTCAGTAGTAAATCGTAGGTATCTATCAGCTCTTGATGTTCAGGTTCGTTGGATGATTCGAACCAGTCGTCGCCGATCCTAGATCTTTTAAATTCAAGATTTCTTATCGTAGCTTCTAGCGCCATGCGATGAGTTACACGCTCCAATTCAGTTGCGCCCTGCGCCAATAACTCCATACCTTGGGAGAGCGCGTTACCTGTTGCAGAAACTGCGGTCTTTGTATCTGACCAAAACCCCATCAGACTTCTCCAGTCTTTAACAGACGTGGCGTGTTTGCTTTTACCTTAAACATAATCTCAACTTGACGCGTTGCTTAAGCAACCGATGTATCTCTTACTCAGGTAGGTATTTTCTTCGGCACCAATGTTGGATTCGCTCAGCTTGGATCAATCCATATTTTCGGTATTAAAAATTATTTGATCGTTGTTTGCCGACATCAACGGCTTTTCAGCCACTTTTTCTGGCAGATTCACCTTGGCAATCTTTTCGCTATCAGCCAGCACCGCCTCTTTACGCTCTTTACGAACCCAATCCAAGCAACGTAGCGGCGCGAAGGGCAAGATACTGAAACGGTGTTGCCTGTGTTTGAGGTTTTATCGAAGTAAGTGGCAATGACCCAAGAATCGGAAGCGTGGTTGTTGTACGATTTTTTCCGTGTGGTGGTGTCTTGGTAGTGTAAGAGCACTGTGCTTTAGAGTTTACAGTAAATTGGCCTGCTCAATTGTTGATTACTGTTACACGGCGCTAGAGAGCGTATTTCGCCACTCCATCAAAGCAAAGACTCCACTATTTAATCCTGGCAGTCCGCTGATGCAGGCAACGAGTGATACTTTTAGATGAAGATGGAACTCATGATCAATCCATTTTAAATTACTCCGCGGAGTAATTACTAAGTCTGCCTCTGGAATTCACTACTGTATATATCGTCTCTTAAAACGGCGGCACCGAAGTAATCACGTTGTGCAGCCATCAAAACTATGGCGCACAGATCGCCATTTACCAGCTCGCCGGAGACGCACTACGTCTCTTAACGAGCACACCCTATATTGGCACATCTAACCGATGGCTGGCCC
>JAHDFH010000048.1 GCA_020628305.1 Acidimicrobiales bacterium
CCATTGCTATTGGCTCACCCTTTTTACTTCAGCAAACAGTCACTCAAGGCATTGTGTCTGCTATCAACAGACCTATCCAGAGTGCTCAGCTGGGCTCTTTCGTTCCGATGATCCAAACAGATGCACCAATCAATCAGGGTAACTCTGGAGGTGCGCTGGCAGATATCCAAGGGCGGGTGATTGGCATAAATACCTCGATCCAAACTGATGGGGTGTCTTCAACTAATGCCGGTGTTGGTTTCGCCGTTCCAATCGACATAGCGGTTGCTACGGCTGAGCGAATCATCAATGGTGAGGAAATCGAACCGGGCTTTCTTGGACTAACAGGTGACCAGCCGGCAGATGGTGCCGCTGGAGTTCGAATTGAAAGCATTGAGACAGGCTCGGCGGCGTCTAGTTCAAGTCTCGAAGTGGGCGATGTCGTCCTCAGTATGGATGACGCTCCCGTTACCTCAATTGCTGAATTAGCCGGTCTTGTGAGTGTGAGAGTGCCGGGTGAAGTCGTGACATTGCAAGTTATCCGAGGATCTGAACAGCTTGAAATAGATGTTGCTGTTGGTAGGCGTTAACTTAGGTTTCTGCTCGCTAGGCTAGGCCCAGAATGTTTGAGATATTAATAATTGTTTTGCCGATTTTGCTTCTGCTGCTTGGTGCAGCTTTCCTTGTGCCAAAGCTTGGTCGAGGCAAGGATTTAGAGTTTTCAGAGCAAACTGAGTCACTCGAAAGACCCGCTCAGAGCGACGCTGATGACCTTTCACTAGTACCAGAAACTCAACCAACAACTACTAAGCCAACGTTTGCAGCAAGGCTAGGTAAAGCTCGCAAGGGGTTCAGTGAAGCTCTCGGCGGAGTGTTCGGTGGTTCTGTTAACTCCGAAACTTGGGAGACTTTAGAAGAGGCCCTCATTAGAGCAGATATTGGTGTTGCAACCTCGATGTCTTTGATCGAAGATGTTAAGGCTAAAGCCTCTGAAGCGGGAATTAAAGAAGCCAGTGAGCTCTCGCAAGTGCTACAAGAAATAATGACCTCCCGTCTGGACGGCAAAGACCGTGGCCTACAGTTTGCTGAAGCTGATCCGTCTGTATGGCTTTTTGTTGGTGTCAATGGGGTGGGAAAGACCACAACCATCGGCAAACTTGGCCAGCGTATGACAGAGGCTGGCAATTCGGTAATGATGGCAGCCGGAGACACGTTCCGTGCAGCAGCTGGAGAGCAGCTCACAATGTGGGCCGAGCGAACCGGTAGCCAAGTCGTAACTGGCGGTGAGGGAAGTGATCCCAGCTCGGTTGTATTTGACGGTATTGCTGCAGCAGCTGCTAGAGACTGCAACCTTGTTCTTGCCGATACTGCTGGGCGTCTTCAGAACAAATCAAATTTGATGCAAGAACTCACCAAGATTCGCAGAGTTGCCGAAAAGGGCGAGGGGACAGTATCTGAGGTTCTTCTTGTGATTGACGCAACTACAGGCCAAAACGGTTTGTCCCAGGCAAAGGTATTTGCAGAAGCAGTGGCTGTAACTGGCGTGGTTCTCACCAAGTTAGATGGTTCTGCCAAAGGCGGTATTGTCTTCGCAATAGAATCTGAACTAGGTCTTCCCGTTAAACTGGTGGGCTTGGGAGAATCTGCTGAAGATCTAATGGATTTCGACCCTAAGGCTTTCGTTGAAGCCCTATTTGACTAACTAGGAGCACAAGAATTTATGTTTCAAAATCTCAGCGACAGATTTGAAGGCATCTTTAGTGGCTTAACCCGCAAAGGTGTCCTAAAAGAAGCAGACGTAGATGAAGTACTAAGAGAGATTCGTCTGGCCCTTCTAGAGGCAGATGTCAACATTGAAGTTGTCAAAGAATTACAAAACAATATCAAGCAAGCCTGTGTTGGTCAGAAAGTGCACGAAGCGCTGAACCCAGCTCAGCAGGTTATAAAAATTGTTAACGCTGAACTCACAGCAATTCTTGGTGGCGCGTCATTTGATCTTAAGTACTCTTCACTTGGTCCAACAGTTGTGCTGATGGCTGGTTTGCAGGGCTCTGGTAAGACAACAACATCAGCTAAACTGGCGAAATGGTTCAAGTCTCAGGGCCGTAACCCGCTATTGGTTGGAGCCGACTTGCAACGCCCAGCAGCAGTTGAGCAGTTGAAGACCTTAGGAACCCAGATTGATGTTCCAGTGTTCTCTGATCCAAGCGATCCTGTTAGCGTCGCCCGTTTGGCAATAGCTGAAGCCAATTCAACCGGACGTGACGTGGTCATCGTAGATACAGCCGGTCGTTTAGCCATTGACGAAGTTCTGATGGAAGAGGTTTCTCAAATCTCCAAAGCAGTAACACCTAACTACACGTTCTTAGTTGTTGACGCTATGACGGGCCAAGATGCGGTTACCGTGGCGTCTGCTTTTCACGACAAGTTGAGTCTTGATGGCGTTGTTCTTACCAAGCTTGATGGCGATGCCCGAGGTGGTGCAGCGCTATCGGTTAAGAACATTGTTGGGAAACCAATAGCTTTCGCTGCCACTGGTGAAAAGCTTGAAGACTTCGAACTTTTCCATCCTGACCGTATGGCTAGCCGAATTCTCGGCATGGGTGATGTTCTTACACTGATCGAAAAAGCTGAGCAGACATTTGATAAAGATGAAGCTGAGCAAGCTGCCCAAAAAATGCTTGAAGGGCAGTTCAACTTAAACGACTTTCTAGAGCAGATGCAGCAGATCAAAAAGATGGGGCCATTAAGCGGCCTGATTGGCATGATGCCTGGGCTTCCTAAAGAAGTTAAGGATGCTGACGTTGATGATTCGCAGATAGGTCGAATTGAAGCAATTATCTATTCAATGACCTCTGAAGAACGTGAGAATCCTGATCTGATTGATACTTCTAGAAAGGCCCGCATAGCTCGAGGGTCTGGCTCTAACCCTAACCAGGTTGCTGCGCTGCTGGATCAGTTTAAGCAGATGCGCAAAATGATGAAGCGCTTTGGTGGCATGGGCACTAAGAAGTCTAAGAAGTCTAAGAAGGCTAAAAAGGGTGGGAAAAAAGGTGGTCGCGTAACGCCTAAAGGTGGACGAGTTACCCCCAAAGGCACAAAACCATCCACTAATGCCGGATTAACCTTGCCTGGTCTTGCCAATGTAAATCCTGCTGATATGGAAAAATTGGCGGATCAGTTGCCGGATTTAGACTGAGTTTGAAGCGCAACCAGCTCGTTTCCATAGCGGCGAACAAACGATGATTTAATGCCCGAGATGTTCTCAAGGTCAAGAACTGTGTTTAACTCAGCTTCAGCTACTTGGTCAACTAGCTGATCTCGCATAAAAGCAGCTTCGGTTATTTTGGCCGATCTTGCCTTCGCTTTACGCCAAGCCAGTAGCTGCTCTTTAAACTCAATAGTGTGGCGAGGGTTTCGATCTAGCTCAGATTTAAGATCTGCAAGACCGTTTCTAACACTGTTTCTCGGAGGCGAAGTTCTGGTGGATTTATCGATTATTGGCTTGATCTTCGACAAGTAGATCGAAGGCTTTCTAGAAACTTCTTTGGCTCCAAAAACTCGGGTCTGTGCCCAGGTGAGTTTTAGTTGCTTCTTGGCTCGGGTCATGGCGACATATATTAGACGTTGCTCTTCTTCAAGTTGAGCGCTTGTAGTTGCGTGCGATATTGGGCTGAAGCCCATCTCCAAACCGGTGACCCAAACGTAATCCCACTCCAGGCCCTTTGAGGAGTGAAAAGTTAAGAGTTTCACAGTTGCGGTATCTGATGCATTCTTCGCAAGCCAAACGTGCAGCTCGTTGATGCTGGGCTTAGGTGTCTGCTCTAGGTATTGCTCAACCAGCTCAGTCAAGGTGAAGATCTGACCCTCTTGTGGTTGGCTTTGAAGGTAGGTCTCTAGATCTTTGATTGTGTAAAGCTTGTTTGCCTGCTGCACTTTGTTGAGCAGCATCTTCGCTTCAACCTCTTGAGAGCGCCAAACATTGTTGGCTATGCCTCTGGCTTCAAAAGCTTCAACAAACTCTGCTAGTTGGGCCTGGGTGCGAGCTAGAACAGCAATAGAGTTTGGCGAGACACCCTGATTGGTTAGCTGAGCTATTTCAGATGCGACTATGCCCGCTTCGAGCCGTCCAGAGGAAGCTGCCACAATGGCGACGGCGGCTCCTGAGCTGGCAGATGTTTCAAGCGATGTTGCAGAATTGGGTGGTAGCGCTGAGTTTGCTGCTGCGAGAATTTGCGGCGTTGATCGGTAGTTGGTTTCCAGCGTGATCACAGTGGCGTTGGGTTCAATATCGGTGAAGCTGCGAAGCAAATTTGGGTCTGCCCCGTTCCAGCCATAGATACTCTGGTTGGGATCGCCCACGATGAAGAGATCTTCTCTGCTGCCTCGCCATTGCGATAGAAGTTCGTATTGCAAGGGGTTGATGTCTTGAAATTCGTCAACTAGAAAGTGTCGGTGGCGCCACTGCACAGCGTCACGGTAATGGCTGTCGGAGTTCAGATCGGCAATAGCCATATAGAGCAGATCATCGAAATCAATTACGCGTTTGCGGCGTTTAGCTTTCTGATATTCAACAAAAAGTTCGGCGACTTGTGCGTATTCGATGCCGACAACCCGATGGGCAGCTTTTGCCATAGTCGGGTAGTGATCTGGTGAGATCATTTGTGCAGCAGCCCAGCTGAACTCACTAGATATCTCGCCTAGGTGACGGCTGAACTGTTTAGGCAAGAGCCGTTTCAGAAAGCCGAACTGAGATTCGATTAGGGTGGGTTCCGGTGTGCGTTTTTCAGCCCACCGCTGTTTCAGCTGGGCCAGGGCGAGCGAGTGAAAGGTGCCAGCTTCAACTTGATCCCGTAGCCCGAGCCCTCCAATACGGTGCTTAAGCTCGGTTGCTGCTTTGTTTGTGAAAGTGGCAACAAGTACTCGCTGTGGATCTGTTTCGCCCTGGACTATGCGACGAGCGATGCGGCGAGTTAAAACTCTGGTTTTCCCTGAACCTGCTCCGGCTATGCAAACAATAGGCCCACCTGTGGCAGTAACCGCTCTTAGTTGCTCTTGGTTTAGGCCGGCTAAGATACGCTCTGAATCCACCTGGTCAATCTAGTTGACAAAAGCAATAGACTCAAATGTGATGGTCTATTCACAAGATGAGCTTAAGGGTGGCGAGGAGATTGTTCTGGATCTGCGTCCGCACTGGTGGTTCTTTTCTTCCCAATTTTTTGCAGTTGTAGTCACCCTACTATTCGCACTGGCTATTGGCTTTGTTTGGGACCCCCAGAACGTTGCTATTGAACTCATTGGGGTGACACCGTTTGTACTAGCGGTACTGGCATTTGGCTTAAGGTATGTTCAGTGGATAACAACAAACTTTGTTCTCACCACGGATCGCTTAATCAATCGGTCTGGCGTACTGAAACGACAGGGTATTGAGATTCCGCTCGAGCGTGTCAACACAGTGTTTTTTTCACAAACCATTTTCGAACGGCTTATCGGCTCTGGTGATTTAGTCATAGAATCAGCAGGCGAGCAGGGACGACAACTCTTCACAGATATCAAAAAGCCGCTGGTAGTTCAGAACGAGATTCATCAGCAGATGGAACACAATGAGAACCGCAAATTTGATAGAGCAGCCGGTCAGGCGCCTGCTTCTATCCCAGAACAGATAGATCACCTAGACGAGCTGCGGATGCGGGGAGTTATCACCCAAGATGAGTTTGAGGCCTCTAAACAAGAGCTTTTGGGTCGGCTGTAGGGCTGTTCCTTGGCATTGGGCTAAATGGGGCGTAGCTTGTAAGGATGTCTGTAAAAACATCATCACAGTATTCAATCATTGTTTGCGTCGAGTCTGATCTAGATTCGGCTGCCGAGGCCTTAGTTTCTCAAAGCATGGAAGCGCTCGGTTGTGCGTACATTTCTAAAGAGGTTTGCGGCGATGTTGTGCAACTCAAGATTAACTGTCCAGATTCTGAAACCCAGCAGAAAGCGGTAGATGCTGTCGCTGCGATGGATGGCACGAGTGTTGTTGACTGGTGGGATAGAACGTTCCGCATGCATGAGGGCGGCAAAATCTCTACTAATACCGAGCTTCACGCTTTCAACCCCGACACTCTTGCTATGGCGTACACCCCGGGTGTTGCCCGTGTCTGTTTAGCTATTAAAGAAAATGAAGCTGTTGCTGATACACACACGATTCGCAGAAACACGGTTGCGATTGTTTCCGATGGCACTGCTGTGTTAGGACTGGGAGATATTGGTCCTAAGGCTGCAATGCCGGTAATGGAAGGTAAAGCCCTACTTCTCAGAGAGATCGCCGGAGTTGACGCTTTCCCTATCTGTATTGACACCAGCAGCCCTAGTGAGGTTATTGAAACTGTTAAGCGCATAGCGCCATCTTTCGGTGCGATCAACTTAGAAGATATCGCAGCTCCAGGAGCTTTCGAAATTGAGGATACTTTGCGTAAATCGCTAGATATTCCAGTTTTCCATGATGATCAGCACGGCACTGCAATTGTTGCTTTAGCAGCGTTGCAGAACGCTCTGAAGGTAGTGGATAAGAAAATTGAAGATATCACTGTTGTGATGAGTGGTTTAGGTGCAGCCGGTATTGCAGTTGCGAAGATGATGCTTTCTGCTGGTGTTGGCAACTTCATCGGCGTTGATCGTAGCGGCGCTGTTCATAAAGAGCGTGATGATCTTAACTTTGCTAAGCAGTGGCTGGCAGAAAACACTAACCCAGATTCGCTTTCAGGTTCGCTAAGCGACGTTATTAAGGGTGCCGATGTGTTTGTTGGTCTGAGCGCCCCGGGCGTTCTAACCAAAGCTGACGTTGAAGCTATGGCTCAAGATTCAATCGTGTTTGCAATGGCTAACCCCAACCCTGAAATACAGCCAGAAGAAGTCGAGGACATCGTTGCAATTATGGCAACCGGCCGCAGCGACTATCCAAACCAGATAAATAACGTTTTGGCTTTCCCAGGAATTTTCAAAGGCGCTCTTTCTGTTGGTGCCACTGACATTACAGACGGGATGAAACTCGCTGCTGCCAAAGCGATTGCAGATGGAGTACCTGACACGGACCTATCACCTGAAAATATCATTCCTTCACCATTTGATCGAACAGTTGTGGACCGAGTTTCTGAAGCGGTTGCTAAAGCGGCTGTGGCAGAGGGGATTTGTCGTTCCTGAGCACGACAATCGTCCTGGCTCTATAATGGCCTAATGGTGGACAACAACAAGCCCCTAGTACTGGGCATTGGTTTAGCTCTGATGTGGGCGCTGCGTTGGGCTCTTTGCTTGGCAGCAGCTATTGTTATCTTGTCCTTCCTTACTTCTTCGGATGAAATTGTTTCGGGCTCTTTAGATGCATTTGTTTCTAACGAGGCAACGAGCTCTGGTCTGAGTTTTGATGCGCCTGGCAGCAATCTCGACGTGCTTACTGACATGATTGTGCTAGTGGTTGCGGCATTCGTTATTGTCTGCATTAATGCTTTTGTTAGCCAGTTCTTCTTAAGAAAGCTCGCCGCTAAAGGTAATCAGCTGTGGGCAGTGCTCGCTCTTGTTTCTTGGCCATTGTTTATTGTCGGGTGCATTACCATTTTCGACCCAGAAGCTAACTCGTTTGCTGTTGCCACAGCATTGCTAGCAATGCCACTAGATTTACTGCTTGTGGCCTTCATTGGTTACCGGATCTACATCAACAAATCCCCGTTTCAAGACATGGGCCTTATTGACTACGTTTCTTAAGCAGTTACGTTGGGGTAGCCATATCTTGTTCGGAGCCAAGGTTTAACCCTTGCGCCTCACCAGCGTCGTTAAGCTCGAAGTTGACCCGCTGGCCAGGCCGCAGCATGCGAAAAACCGAATCAACGAGCGCATCTTCAGCAAGTTTGATTTCTTTGAAATCACCTTCGGACAAAATAATTCCATCTCTGGTGACTGGGTTGTAGATTTTGACGATTCCCTGCATTGCCTAGGAGTCTAGCACATTTACCCAATCCCAGAGCTGGTTTTAGAGTAAAGCAGGGCGCTGTTTCTGCCGACTTATATTGGGTGAAGTGGCAGAAGAATCGCAAATTGGCATTGCTTAGCGCGGTCCTACTTTGTGCTGCAATTCCATCGTTGACGATTTCAAGCATTATCTCCTTGTTGGTATTCATTGGTTCAACAGCGTTTGTTTCCTATCTGATGTACAAGAATTTCGAGTTTGTCCCCCGAGCTATTAAGGTTGTCCACGTCGGGGTTCTGCTGGTTCTTATCGGTGTTTTGGTAGATGCTCTAACTACGATCTTTACGGGTGAGAGCGCCGGTTACGGCATCGACAACGTGGCAAGTGTTTTGGGTTTCGTTGTCATCAGCTATGGCATGATTCAAATAGCGCTTGCACGAGATGCAGTATCGAGCCGGGGCGACATCTTAGATGCCGTTGCCTCAACTGTGGTTCCAGCGGTTATTGCGTTCTCAATCCTGATTCCAGCGGCAATGGACAACCCTTCAACTGTCGAGCGGGTTGATGCCCTCGTATTTATGGCCACCAACATGGTGCTCTTTGGCGTTATGTTCTTGCTGGTTTATGGTGCGGGTTACCGATCGACCGGTACTTCTTGGTCAGCTGCTGCAGGTTTCTTTGCAACCACGCTAACTTGGCTTGCCTTAATTGGTGATGCCAGTGGAGCTAGCTGGCGGCCAGATCTTGCTCGTCTGTTTGGCTTTGGGTTTGTTCTTTACCTTATAGCAATCAGCGACCCTAGTTTGGCGACCTTTGCAAGCCCAGGTACAAGAAAGCAAACCTACCGTTGGGTGCTCTACATTGGGGCAACGGGGGCGCTTGGGGTGTGGTCGGCATTCAACTTTGATTCCGTTACAGCAGTTGGGGCAGCTGTTTTGGCGGTTGTAACCATAGCGAGGCTGCGTATCTCACAGATCACCAATCAGCGATTGACAAAAATCAGTGCGGTTCATTCGATCCTGGCTACGAATCTCTCTGTCAGTAACACTGTAGATGAAGCGCTAGAGGCTGGGCGTCTGGCATGTATGGAACTGATCGATGAGCGGCACAATGTGAGCATCACAACGGATGCGTCAAAGGGTGATCACATCGACTTTCTCCCAGAGGACACAAACAAGGTGATTTTCTCAGAGGCTGGCACGACGCTGATCCATTCGGAGGGTCGTTTGCAGAGTTTTGAAGTGGTTGCTTTCGAACAGATTGCAACTGTTGTGGATTTTGCTGTTGGCTCTGTTGAGTTGCGTGCTCAGGAGGCTGCGAGAATAGCTCAAGAGGACTGGTTTGAGGCCGCCAAACACGATGCCAACACTGGGTTGTTGAACATGACAGACTTCAGATCTTTGGACCTGATTTCGGCGGATCTTATGGTTGCTTTCTATTTCCCTGATGTGTCCAGAGCTACAGGAACTGAAAGTGTCGATGCTGCTGAAGAGCTGATGAACTTATTTGCGACACGGCTTTGGGGCTTGGTGAGAGATGAGGACGTGCTATGGCGAGGTGATGGGGCTACGCTCATTCTGGCAATCAAGAAGATGGAGGGCGAACCAGCTAAATGGGTTGAAGCTAAGCGTGAGAAGCTTGCTCGAGAAGTAGACCATGATGGTCGCAACTTTATGCCTACAGTTACCGCCAGTGTGTTGCGTTTGGAGCATCCAATCAAACCGGCATCGGCTTTAGTTCGTCTTGATATGGCTGCACGTTACGCAAGTGAGTTGAGTGTGTTCTCACCAACAATTGTGTTCACTCCAGAAATTGAGGCTCAGGTTAGCCGTCAGTGGAAGATTGAGTCTGCTTTTGCTTCAGCGCTGCGCGATCCGGAAGAAAGCGGCTTCGAAGTTCATTACCAGCCGATTATCAACTCACGCAGTAAGCAGGTTGAAGGTTTAGAAGCCTTAGCGCGCTGGAAGCATGCTGAGCTTGGAAATATCTCACCAGCTGAGTTCATCCCAGCAGCAGAGCGAGCTGGGCTGGTGTCAGCCGTCGACAGCTACGTTCTGAACACGGCGCTTAGAGATATGGAAATGTTGCAAGCAGCGAACGCTAAGCTTCACATTCAGGTGAACATGTCGCCGGTGTCTTTAACGCCTGAGCGTATTAGAGAAGCAGCCAACACGGTTCTGTTGCAGCGAGGCAAGGGAACAGAGTCTGGGATTGTGTTCGAACTCATTGAGTCGGCCCTTGGTGCACACGAAATCAACGAGATGAAAGAAGCCATGGACTATTGCCGAGACATTGGCATTGGATTGGCATTGGATGATTTCGGATCTGGTGAGTCCAACTTCGACAGGCTAGCGAAGCTTCCTTTCACACAGATTAAGTTGGCTAACGAGTTCGCACAATCAGGTGACTCGCTGCTAATTGAGTCGATGCTGAGAACAGTTAGTGACCTGGGCATGGAGTCCGTGGTTGAAGGTGTCGAAACTCAAGACCAGTTTGAGATGGTTGTAGCAGCTGGAGCGAGAAGAATTCAGGGCTGGTATTTTGCTAAAGCTAAACCGTTGGACGAAACTTTCGACTTCCTTCTAGAGCGTAGAGTTGCTGAATCTAAACGCAAAGGTGCAGACTCGGTAGAGGCCTAGAGGGTATCCCCAAGAGTAATGCTGGGCACTTCTGCAGTTGAGTGAATGTTAGATGTGACCGTCACGTCTAGGTATTACTGTCTGTTTAGGGGGGGTTGGGTAGTCAGCTGCTAGAGGTGGCCACCTGATTGATGTACAATTGAGAAGTGGCGGATAACTTAGCTAGCGTATTTTCTTCAGGCGGTGTTGAAGGTTTACAAGAGAAGCTGTGGAAGAGATTAGTGGAGGCCGGCTTGGAAGATAGGGCGCGTGAAGGCTTGGCAGCTCAACATGGCTTTCGGAAACGGAACTGTTTTCTACCCGACACACCCCGATGAGGGCATCAGAGGCGGTTCTTATGGGCAAAGCAATGATGGTAAAGCGTTTATAGAGCCTGACTACCGGGTGCCCAAACCTGATGGCCCCAATCCGGGAGTTACATTGTTCTCCGAGAAGCCACCAACAGCCGATTCAGGCGGCGTACAGACACTTCCGGGCTATGTCTCTGCCTTTGATAAATCTGCTGGTCTCAAGCCAGGTGATGTAAAGAAGTCGTTCCATGCAAGTTCCTACGCTAATGGGGAACCTGGACGTGGCTATTTCTCTGCAACTGTAAAGCGCAAGCGCTAGCAGAGAACCTCATAAGTGAGTGGTATTGCAATGGCTCCTGCCTCAAGATTTGGGTAAGGTTGCGAAGATCTAAGTTGCTTTAGGTTAGTTCACGAGCGCTGCTGCCGCTATGCCAGATTCGAGAGCGCCATTGATTGAAGAGTCTGCCAGGTAGTCACCTGCGAGGATGACACCGTTACTGGTCTTCTTGGCTAGTTGCCTGTTGCTGCCTGGTTGAATCTGTGGCTGGGCTTTAGCTATGTGTTGAACTTCTAGCGTGCGCCATTCATCTACTTGGTTTTCGAACCATGTCGCAAGATCTGCACGGAGTTGTTCTTCTGTTACTTCGGTTCCGTTGGCTGTTGCCACCATCGTTGCTTTACCGTCTGGAGCGTAATGTGAGCTGACGTTGCTCATAACGGCGAAGTTATTGACATTAGTTTCAACTCCGAGATGGATGTATGTGTCGTTTGTGGGGGCTGAGTCGGCTGCAAACCAAATGCTGGTGCAAGACTTCCAACCGGAGCTTTGTGCAGGTGATAGGTTGCAGAGCTTTTGGGCTGAGTCTTGGGCGGTCGCAACTATTACTGCATCGAAGTTGTGAGGTTCAGTTGTAGTTTTAACCGAGTTGCTCGTGACCCCTGTTATAGGTGTTTCTAGTTTTAGTTCGCCTTCGAACCTTTCAGCTAGTTGGGCTGGTACTTCCCGCATGCCGTTTGCAGGAACAACAGCGTTCGAACTAGACAACATCTTGAAAACAAACTGCAACGTGTTAGCAGAACCTGAAAGAGAAGGGTCGAGCGTGATTCCAGAAAACAACGGTCGCCAAAAGTTCTCGATGAAGCGTTCAGAGAAACCAAGTGAGAAGAGGAAGTCTGAAGCTGGTGAATCTGGTTGTTTCCATATACTCTCAACGTCTATTCGTGAGAGTTTGTATCTAAGGCGTAAGAGCTTTAGCTTGTCACCTATGGTCCCAATGTTGGATGTGATTGTTTGGGGAAGAGTAGATAGTTGTCGTAGCGGGTCGCCAACTGTTTGCGCTGAGTCATCTTTGTGAATGATTGCGCCTGGTGCAAACGAGCGAAGCTGCAAAGCTTCAAGGTCGAGCAGTTCTAAACCTTTGGGGTAGCCGTCAATGTAGATTTGGAAGCCTTCATCAACAATGTGCCCATCTACTTCTTTGCTGGCAACACGGCCGCCCACATGGCAGCTCTGTTCAAAGATAGTGGCTTGGTGGCCTTGTTCTTGCAGCGTAATTCCAGCAGCCAACCCGGCAAGGCCAGCCCCAACTATTCCAACACTAGCCATGTGACCTCCAGTTGTGCCGTCAAGGCAACGTTAGCATGTGGGAAGTGGTAGATTCAGCTATCGAACGACGGCTGGGGGCTGTGTCTGTTGCGGCAGTCTGTGGCTACGATTTTTGGTGTTTGCTGAACTAGACCGAGGAGTTCAGGGGCTAGCTCGTCTGGCAAAGTCATAACTGTCATC
The DNA here is from genome assembly GCA_020628305.1 of Acidimicrobiales bacterium. Classification (GTDB taxonomy): domain Bacteria; phylum Actinomycetota; class Acidimicrobiia; order Acidimicrobiales; family SZUA-35; genus JAHDDW01. Next base: position 12,640 of record JAHDFH010000048.1, read on the forward strand.
ACTGAGCCGAGCGAATTGCGTAATATTTCTGAGAACAAGTCTTTCGATACGGTTCTGAGCCATTCGACTAATCTGTTGTGGTGGCATGCCTGCAGTATCTGGGGTGTATTAGTACTTGCTGGTATCCTAGCTCCACAATAAAAAGCTGACTTTGCATCCTCCCACATTGCCTCGACTCATAATCGAAGAATATTTCTGAGCAAGTAGCCAAAACCCAGCAAGACAGCGTTTACTTACTCCGTAAGACCGACAGAAAAGCACGGGTTTCGCTCTATTTGGGGAGTTGGGGACAGGGTTTTGGTAGGCTGAAATATTAACTGCAGTGGCGCAGCGTCAGATATGAGGCATTAATTATGGCATGTCAAGGCGGCTTGAATTGGTAAGAATCGGTGCTCATTTTTACCCAAAGGTTCTTCTTGATATTTATGCCAATCCAAAATCACTAGGTCCTTCAGGTATGTCTAGGCGCCAGAAGTTATGGGCTCTAAACAAGCAGTCCGGCGAGATTACGATGGTTCCAACTAAGAACCTTGCAAAGCAGAACAATGCTTATGGGGGTGCGCATAACCAGGCAGCAGAAGAGTTCTTTCAGGTTTTCGAGAGTCGCATCAGGCAACTAATCCTAAAGGCAACTCTGACAGATTCCGCGAACCTTACATTCGAGTTGATGAACCAAGTAGCGTGCCTTTACATTAGAAACATAAGGCACGAAACCGACCATGATGATCGATTTCAGACTTTTATCCACGCTTTTAATGAGATTAGGTTCCGGATCTTGGCTGGGCTGGAGCCAGTTCCATGGAGTGAAACCACAACTCCCTACGAAGATGATCTCTTAATTGCTTCCACCATATCAAAGTGGGGTTGGAAGATATTGGATTGCAATAAGCCGCTGCTTTTGAGCGACCATCCAGTCCGTCTTTTTGCTCACGAATCCAAAGGGATCCAAGGTTACTGCTGGGTATGGCCGATTACGCCTAGCCGTGTCTTTGTTGCTGTGACTAACAATATGTTTGTGTTGGGTAGGTCCCAGCTTGCCGATGTTGAGGTTGACTTGATCAACGAGTTCACGGCAAGAGACACAAATCTCTGGCTTCTTTCACAAGAAAAATTGCCCAAAGAGGACCTAGATCGCTACAGGCAGGTGTGGCGAAATAGTGAACCATTAAGGTCATTTCAAACAGCGACTCGTTGGCACCAGATGTGTTACCAGTTACCAGATTTTCTTGCCCAGTTTACTTTCTTGACAGAACGTAGGTGCCAAGAGGGGATCGCTGGTTTTTGACTCTTGGTCTCATGGGTGCAGCTGTAAAAGACTGGGTTTAGGAGCTGATTGTTCTGCGACGCGTGCTGAGAATGCCTGAAAGCTGCCGCCTACAAAGGCCATGAGTAGCGTAGATTTACCGTTAACCAGAGATTTACCCATTCAGGTATTCGCTGATGACGTATTACTCGGCCGCTAAGCTGTTATAGCCGCTCATTAAGGACTTCATGGTTGACCCATCTTTAGTTATAAAGGGCTCTAGTCTAAATGGTCTTAGACCTGATGGGCCAGTAGAGGTAGTTGAGTTCAGCGGGGGTGATAGCTCGGTTTTCACACTATTGTTTCGGGCTTCTACAGATCGAACTGGCATGTCTAATAGCAAACCCAGATCCTCAACTAACTTCTTGGAAGCAGCTTATAGCCGACATTGCGCCAGGCAGGTTATGCGTTGTCGGTGATCCAAAACAGTCGATCTACAGGTTTCGTCGTGCAGATATTGAAATCTATGCAGCTGCTAAAGCAGCATTCAACGGCAAACAAGAATCACTCGTTACTAATTTTCGATCCGATGCCAACATCATCAACTGGACAAACCAAGTCTTTGAACAACTCATAGGAGTCGAAGCCACTCCGGGCCAGCCAGCTTATGTGGCGCTGGATGCAGCACATGATGCATTTACTGAAGTTGAAACCTTTGGCGGGCCCGTCGAAGGAGGCAAAGCCGACGAACTGCGTCAGCTCGAGTCAGACGCAATAGCTAAGCGAGTCTCACAAGCCTTAGCTGAAGGTTGGGGAGTCAGAGATCCTGAGAACGGGGAGCTGCGGGTGATCCAGCCCTCAGACATAGCAGTGCTTATTCCTTCACGAGTGTCGATGAAACCCTTGGAGGAAGCGTTCGACGAAGCAGGCATTAGTTATCGTCTTAAGGTGCGTTCATTGCTGTTCGCTACCGAAGAGATCGAAACCGTGCTGAACGTTTTAGAAGCAATAGATGCACCAAGATCTTCAATTGCGGTGGTGGCAGCGTTACGTTCAACCGTTTTCGGCATAGATGACAGAGAACTTGTTGAGTTTTTCGCCACTGGAGTTAGATGGGACTACACGTCTAAAAAGTTCAATGAGTATGCGTCAACAGCTACAGGGAACCGAGTTGTGCAGGCCCTGCTGCAACTAGCTACCTGGCACGAACAACGTTTCAACCTTACGCCGGCACAACTTTGCCAACAAATCGTTGACTATGGTGAGCTATTCGCTGAAGCAATCGTTCGACCGAGAGCACGAGACTCGTGGCGGCGGTACAGATTTCTCATTGAAAACGCTCGAGAGTTCAGGGCCATACAAGGTGGAGGCTTAACAGAGTATGTTCGTTGGGCAAAAATGCAACGCTCAGAAATGGCTAGCGTTGTCGAACCAACAGCTACTGAGATAGACGCAGACGCTGTACAAGTAATGACCATGCACGGCTCGAAAGGTTTAGAATTTCCATACGTCTTAGTGGCAGGCGCCCCCACCGGTTTGCGTTCTAGAGGTGGGCAGACAGTAATAATCTCAGAACTCCAAGGCCATACCACTTTGGAAGTTTCCAAAAGCAAAGACGTCGCTACTCTAGGTTTCGACGCTTTAGCTGCTGCAGAAGAGGTAATGCATCGAGAAGAACGCATCCGGCTGCAGTATGTGGCCTGCACCCGAGCAAGAGACTATCTATCGGTCAGCCTCTATCACAAGCCTCGCAGCGCTGCGACCAAGAAAAACCCTGAAAGTCAAGCTGGGTCAATCGGTGAACTTATGTGGGAATTTCTTGGAGAATCAACAGAACCTATCAACGGGTTCGTTGTTACGAAATCAGTAAATGCTGAACCCACTCTGAAGAGCTCAGAAATTAGTGAACAAGAGTTCATCAACGGTTTCAAAAGCAAGATCGAAGCTCTTGCCGAATCGAGAGTTGTTCGACCCTCGTCGCTAGTCAATCATGAACACTCAGATGGCCTGGAAAAGCCAGATGAACTCAAAGGCGTTTCAAAAATCGAGTTCGGAACAGCAGTTCATAGGGTGCTAGAAATTGTCGATCTGTACAACCCAACGAGTGAAGTCGTTGAACAAGCCGTGGAACAAACCTTGTCAGAGCTAGGCATCGGGCAGCAAGTTGCCAGCCCGCTAAGAGCCTATGTGGATTCGGCGTTGTCATCACCAACGCTTCGACAGATCGCAGATGAAAAGCTGCCTCACCTTAAAGAAGTTCAAGCATCTGGAAAGCTTGACGGTCAGCTGACCGAAGGAATCATTGATCTACTGATTGAAAACCAAGGCAGTTACGTGGCGCTCGATTACAAAACCGACTCGTTCTCTGACCCTTCCCAGGCTGAGAAACTAGGTCAACAGTACTCGCCACAGCTGAAAGCTTATGCAGAGATGGTGGCTCAAGCCTCAGGTAGCACGGTTGAAGCGTTGATGTTGGCGATCAGTCAGGACGTGGTTGAAGAGGTGTTGGCTTAACGCTTTAGTCCAGGGAGCGGGCCAGGTTTGCGAGCAAACTTTTCACAGTGCCACTTGGTAGCGACATCTAGGGCGAAAGGTCTCTTGGCCTCAGATTCTAAAAGTGTGGAAATGTCATCATCGGAGATCGGAAGTACGTCACTTCCTTCGCGTACGGCCAAGTAACCAGTGTCTGCTGTCCAAAGCATGACATCGTTACCATCGGTCAGAGAAGCGAGAGAGCGTGCGAACAACTCGGGCTGTGAGCAACGTACGTGGCGACCTCGTGAACTTGCATCAGCGATTGATCTGTGCCAATCCCCAGTACTAGC